>CAJASG010000626.1 GCA_903944555.1 uncultured beta proteobacterium | reverse complement strand
CAGCCGCAGCCGATCTCCAGCACCCGGTCACCCGGCTTCACATGGGCCATATCCAATGCGCGGCGCACCTTGGCGGTTTGTGCCTGGGGCAAGGGGCGGCTCAGGTCCCCCTCAAACCAGGCGGAGGAGTAGTTCATCGTCTCGTCCAGCCACAGGCCGTAAAACGCATTGCCCAGGTCGTAATGGGCGTGGATATTCTTGCGGCTGTTTGCACGGCTGTTGTGGTGCAGCAGGTGCTTGACGCGGTACAGCAGACGCCCGGCCCAGGTGCCAAAAATCATGGCATCCACCTGCTTGCGGTTGGCAGAGAACACCTTGAGCAGCTCGGTCAGGTCGGGGGAGGACCAGTCCCCTGCAATGTAGCTTTCTGCAAAGCCGATGTCACCTGACTTGAGTGCCGCACCAAACACATTCCAGTTGTGCAGCGTCATGCTGGCGCTGGGGTGACGCGGCGTGTGCATGGTGTGCTGCTGCGGGTGCTCGCCAAAACGGCGCTGCGATCCGTCTGGCAAGTGCAGGGTGAGCGCACCGTGGCGCAGGTTTTGCAGCAGCCGCAGCGCGCTGCGGGCAGCGGCGGGCGCATCTTTCGGGAAACCATAGCGGTTGGCGGCAGAGGTGGCGGTATTCATAGTGGGCTCCAGATCTGGGTGATGTTGGGAGATGGGTCAGCGGCTGACAAACGCGTCGGGTGGCTTGGGCTTGCCAAAAAATGGGACTTTTTTGAACCAAAGACGCAGCGCTTGCAGGTGGATATGCGCCACCACCGCCAGCGTCATGGCGGGGTAGCGCCACAAGGCGCGGCGCAGGGCGGCGCGGCTAATGGGTTCGAGCGTGCCGCTGACACTGGTTTGCAGCAGCGCGGGCGCCGCATCGTCGGGGTCGGAGTCGTAATAGTCAATACGGGCCACGGTTTTCTCTGCGCCAGGCTCCTGCGTACGCATGAAGCGAAAGCGGTAGTGGCCCTGCACCGGGTTGAACGGCGACACATGGAACACCTTGGCCGCACTTTGCTGCACGCCGTAACGTGGCGCGTCCAGCAAATAGCAGTGGCGCTCGCCAAAGGTGTTGTTCACCTCCACCACGATGGCACGCAAGCTGCCGCCCTGGTCATCGGCAGCGCGGTGGCAGTACCAGAAGCTCACCGGCTTGAAGGTAAAGCCCAGCACGCGCGGGTAGCAGTGCAGCCACACTTCGCCGGTGGCATCCTCAATGCCTTCGCGGTGCAGCAGCTCGTCCAGCCAGGCAATGGCACCACCTTGTGCGGTCGGGCGGCCATCGCCGTGGTCGGCTTCGAAGAAACTTATCGGCCCAGCGCTGTTGATGGCCCACGGATGCGCCTTTTCAGTGCTGTTTTCAGTCGCCGTCGGCCGGGGCGGCATGGCCTCTTTTGCCTTTACCGACTGGCTCAGGCTGCGCAGCGGCAGCATCAAAAAATAGGTGGGGTAGGCGAAGGCGTGCTTTTTTGGCCGCGCCCGCGTGTGGCGCACCTGCCCGAAGCCGATCAATGGGGTGGGGTTCACCGCACCCCCAGCGTGGCCCGACCCACGTCTGCCAACAATTGCGCGGCGGCGGCCAGCCCGGCTTTGAGACCGTCTTCATGGAAGCCGTAGCCCATCCAGGCACCACCGTAGTAGCGGTTGTTTTGCCCTTGCAGCGCGGGCATGCGGGCCTGCGCTGCCACAGCGTCCAGGTCGAACACCGGGTGCGCATAGTCGTATTCGCCCAGCACCATTTCCGGATCAATCGGGCGCACCGGGTTCAGCGACACCAGCACCGGCTGCTGCCAAGGCAAGGGTTGCAGCCGATTGAGCAAGTAGTGCAGGCACACCTGCGCGCCCTCCTTGCCCTGGCCTGCGGCACGTTCGTAATTCCAGGCGGCCCACGCCGCTTCGCGCTTGGGCAGCACCGAGGTGTCGGTGTGCAATACCGCACGGTTGGACTGGTAGCCAATGGCGCCCAAAGTTGCATGCTCGGCCGGCGATGGGCTCTCCAACATGGCCAAGGCTTGGTCCGAGTGCGTGGCGATGATCACCCGATCAAAACGTTCCGCACCGCGGTCCGTGCAAATACCAACACCCGCTGGCATTTGTGCGGTCGCCTGCAGGTAGTCAATGCGCCGCACCGGCGTGTTGAGCCGCTTGTCGACAATGCCGGCGGTGATTTTTTCGACGTAATTTTTGGCGCCGCCCTGCACCGTCCACCACTGCGGGCGGTTGGTGATTTGCAGCAGGCCATGGTTGTGGCAAAAGCGGATCATGGTTGCCACCGGGAACCGCAGCATTTGGGCGGTCGGGCAACTCCAGATGCAGGCCATCATGGGCAAGAAATACCAGTCGCAGAACTCGCTGCTGAACTGGTGATCCCGCAGAAAGTCACCCAGGGGCTGGGATAGCTGCGCTTCGGTACCACTTTGGGCGATGCGCGTTGTCAAGGCGTTGAAACGCAGTAAGTCCCGCAGCATGCCCCAAAAGCGCGGGTTGACCAAGTTGCTGCGCTGGGCAAACACCGTGTTGAGGCTGCACCCGCTCCACTCCAACGCTGCACCACGTGCCGTGTCTTGGGCCTGCACAGAAAACGACATATCCGACTTGGCGGTGGCTACACCGAGCTCGGCCAACAACCGGATCAGCTGCGGATAGGTGCGCTCGTTGAGCACCAGAAAACCCGTGTCCACCCCATGGGTGACAAGGCCTTGGGGTGTGGGGAGTGTCACATCCACCGTATGGGTGTGGCCGCCAAAGTAGGCACCCGCTTCAAACAGGCTGACTTGCGCCTCACCCTGCAGCGCGTGCGCTGCGGCAAGACCCGAAATACCTGAACCCACAATGGCAACTCGCATGTGCACCTGAACCTTCTTTGAACGCGACAGGCAAAAATAGATACCAGCCAGTCTTAACTAGACTATACAGTAATATTTTGCACCGCATGTTATTTTGATGAACTTCCATGCCTACAATAGGCCCATGGCCACCCACAATGTCATCAAAGTCTCGTTCAAAGAACAAATGCTGCAGGCGCGCGAAGACGCCATCATTCAGGCCGTGAACCGCCTGCTGGCCGAAAAGGGCTTTGACGCCATGACGGTGGACCAAGTGGCCGCCGACGTGGGCATTGCCAAAGCCAGCCTGTACAAGCATTTCCCCAGCAAGGAAGACCTGGCGTGCGCCGCCATGGTGTCGGTCATGCGCCGGGCACAGGCGTTTTTGGACACCCTGCCAACGGATGCCCCCCCCATGGAAAACCTGCGTACCGTGGTGGGCTGGACCATGGGGCTGAAGCTGGCCGGAGAAATGCCCGCCCTGCCGAGCCAAAACTCCAAGCTGCGCACCACCCTGATGGCGAGCAAAGACTATATGGATGGGCTGATGGACGTGAGCGACCGCTTGGGCGCCTGGATCGAGGCCGCACAAGCACAGGGCGCACTCAACGCCAAGTTTCCGCCGATTGCGGTGCTCTACACCCTGTTTGCCCGGGCGTGCGACCCGGTGCTGGAGTTTCTGAAAATGGGCGAGCTGTACAGCAATGAAGAAATCATCGCCCTGGTGCTGGGCACCTGCTTTGATGGCCTGAGCGCCCGCCCGGTCTAGGTCAGCAGGGCGTACACGCCCAAGCCCAGGAAGATGAGAGCGGAAACGATATGCACGATGCGCAGCGGCACCAGCCGCGTCATGCGCTCGCCCAGCCAGACCACGGGCGCATTGGCCAGCATCATGCCCAGCGTGGTGCCTGCCACCACCCAGAAATAGGCGTTGTACTGCGCCGCCAGCATCACGGTGGCGATTTGGGTTTTGTCCCCCATCTCCGCCAAAAAGAAGGCAATGACGGTGGTGCCGAACACGCCGAATTTGGGGGCGGCACTGGTTTCGTCATCGTCCATTTTGTCGGGAATCAGCATCCAGGCAGCCATCGCAATAAAGGACACCCCCAGCACCCAGCGCAGCACGTCCGGCCCGAGCACCGTGGTCACCCAGGCGCCCGCGGCACCGGCCAAACCATGGTTGGCCAACGTGGCCACCAGAATGCCCAGCACAATGGGCCAGGGTTTGCGAAACCGCACCGCAAGAATCAGGGCGAGTAGCTGGGTTTTGTCACCCATTTCGGCCAGGGCCACGATACCGGTTGAGACGAGAAATGCTTCCATGGGGGTGATGGTAACCGGCGCGCCATTCCAATTGGGTGCATGGCCACGCAGCGAAAAAGCCTCGACAGCACTTTTGGCGCGATTTTTGCGTGTATTTGGTGCGCTTTCGGTTTTCACCGTATAAACGCACCAATAACAACCATTTCATTCCAAAGAGGTTCTCATGGAAGCACTAAAACAGGGCGCAGACACCCTGTTCATCCTTCTCGGCGCAATCATGGTGCTGGCCATGCATGCAGGTTTTGCGTTTTTGGAGCTCGGCACCGTGCGCCGCAAAAACCAGGTCAATGCGCTGGTCAAGATTCTGGTGGACTTCTCGGTCTCCACGGTCGTG
>CAJASG010000625.1 GCA_903944555.1 uncultured beta proteobacterium | reverse complement strand
GCCTTTACAGTGGCTTTCTCAGCCGCTTTGAGGGCGCGTTTGAGGTCGTCAATCAAGTCATCGGGGTCTTCCAGGCCGATGGACAGGCGAATCGTGCCCTGGGTAATGCCCCCGGCCGCCAGCGCCTCGTCGGTCATTCGGAAGTGGGTGGTGCTGGCCGGGTGAATCACCAGGCTGCGGCAGTCGCCCACGTTGGCCAGGTGGCTGAAGATTTTGAGGGATTCGACGAACTTCTTGCCCTGTTCGCGGCTGCCTTTGAGGTCGAAGCTGAACACCGAACCCGCGCCGCGCGGCAGCAGCTTTTGCGCCAGCGCATGGCTGGGGTGGCTTTCCAATAGGGGATGGCCGACGCGCGAGACAAAGGGCTGCGCCGCCAAAAATTCCACCACTTTGCGGGTGTTGCTCATGTGGCGCTCCATGCGCAGCGACAGGGTCTCAATCCCCTGCAAGATCAGCCACGCCGAGTGCGGACTCAGGCAGGCGCCAAAGTCGCGCAGGCCTTCGCGCCGCGCTCGCAACAAGAAGGCGCCGACCGTGGATTCTTCGCTGAACACCATGTTGTGAAAGCCGTCATAGGCCTGGGTGAGCTCGGGGAATTTGCCCGATTTGTCCCAGTCAAAACTACCGCCGTCCACCACAATGCCGCCAATCACCGTGCCGTGGCCGCTCAGGAACTTGGTGGCCGAGTGGTAAACCAGATCGGCGCCATGGTCGAACGGTTTGATCAGCCAGGGTGAGGTAAGGGTGGAATCCACCAGCAGCGGTACACCTGCTTGGTGGGCGATGCCCGATACCGTTGCTATGTCTAGTACATCCAGCCCAGGGTTACCCACGGTTTCGCCAAAAAACAGTTTGGTGATGGGGCGCACCGCCGCACGCCAGCCGTCGATGTCGTCGGGCTTCACAAAGGTGGTCTCAATGCCAAAACGGCGCATCGTGTAGTGCAGCAGGTTTTGCGAGCCGCCATAAAGCGCAGTGCTGGCCACGATGTGCGAGCCCGCGCCCATCAACGTCGCCACGCTCAGGTGCAGTGCGGCCTGGCCGCTGGCGGTTGTGATGGCGCCAATACCACCTTCCAGCGCCGACACGCGTTGCTCCAGCACCGCGTTGGTCGGGTTGCTGATACGCGAGTAGACGTGTCCCGCACGTTCCAGGTTAAAGAGCGACGCCGCATGGTCGCTGGACTCGAAAACGAAGGACGTGGTGAGGTGGATAGGCACGGCGCGCGCGCCGGTGGCATCGGGCGTTGCACCTGCATGCAGGGCGAGCGTGTCAAAGCTGGGATCGGCGTAGCCGGGCATAAGAATCTCCCGAATGTGAAAAGTGCTGAAGTAAGTAAAGTCTGTGGGATTGTGGGCTATATTTCACCGACATATCCAAACTAGGCGACACGAGGAAGCACCATGAAAGTTAGCGACATCTTGCGCGTAAAGGGCGGTACGCTCTTTACCACCACACCGGAAGACTCTCTGGCCGACGCTGCCCAGTCCATGTCCGAGAAGGACATTGGCTCCTTGGTGGTCATGTCCCACGGACGGGTGGTGGGCATGTTGACTTTTCGGGAAGTGATCCAGGCCGTCGTTAAAAACGGTGGATCGTTTGGCACCACCAGCGTTTACCGCGCCATGGATTCGGGTCCGCTGATCTGCACCATGGAGACCGAAATGGACGAAGTGCGCCGCATGATGCTGGAGCGCCACGCCCGCTATATGCCCGTCATCAACAACAGCATGTTGATGGGTGTGATCAGCTTCTACGATGTGGCCAAGACCGTGGTCGACAGCCAGAATTTCGAGAACAAGATGCTCAAAGCCTATATTCGTGACTGGCCTGAAGGGGATGAACCCAAGTCTGCTGCCTGAAGCGGCGTTCGCTCTGGGATAATCACACCCCATGAGCGGCAATACATTCGGAACCCTATTCGCAGTCACCAACTTTGGTGAATCCCACGGCCCAGCCATTGGCTGCGTGATTGACGG
>CAJASG010000624.1 GCA_903944555.1 uncultured beta proteobacterium | reverse complement strand
TGATTGCCGAGCTGGCCAATCTGGCGCCGTACCCCGAGTCGGTGCCGATCAACCACCTGGTCAAGGTGGCGGGCACGCCACTGGCCAACCAGCCCGATTTGGACCCGCTCGAATTTGTGCGCACCATTGCCGTGGCCCGCATCACCATGCCGCTGGCCCGGGTGCGCCTGTCGGCCGGGCGCCAAAGCATGAGCGACGCGGTGCAGGCCCTGTGTTTTGTGGCCGGGGCCAACTCCATCTTTTATGGCGACAAGCTGCTCACCACGCCCAACCCCGAAGGCAACGACGACATGGCCTTGTTGGCGCGTTTGGGTCTGAAGACCGGTCAGCCCATTCCACGTCCGTAACCTCGCCCTTGATGACCGCTTTGGCCCTGCTGATTGCTTTGGCGGTAGACCGCTGGTGGGGCGAGCCGCCTGTGCGCTTGCACCCGGTGGTGTGGATGGGCAATTACCTGGGCTGGGCGGGCAATTGGGTGCAGCAACGTGCCCGTCAGGATGATGCCCCGGATTACACGGCTTTTTGGCTTGGAGCCCTTGCCTGGTGTGCGGGGGCAGCTATGGTTTTGATAGTGGCCGTGGCACTGCAGGTCGGTGTGTTGGCGGTGCTGCATGCCGTGCCTTCTTGGGTGGGTGGGGTGCTGGCGGTGGTACTGCTGGGTTTGTTGCTCAAGCCCTTGCTGGCCTGGGCCATGCTCAAGAGCGAAGTGCTGGCGGTGGAGCAGGCCCTGGCACCAGCGCAGGGCGGTTCACTGGGCGCGGGCCGTGCCCGTCTGGCCTGGCTGGTCAGCCGTGATGTCACCGAGCTGACCGAAGCGCAGGTGCGCGAGAGCGCCATTGAGTCGCTGGCCGAGAATCTCAACGACTCGGTGGTCGCCCCCATTTTCTGGTTTGTGCTCTTGGGCCTGCCCGGCGCCGCCCTGTACCGCTTTGCCAACACGGCCGACGCCATGTGGGGCTACCGCGGTGTGTACCAGGGCCAGCGCTGGGAGTGGGCCGGCAAGTGGGCGGCCCGGGTGGACGACGCCTTGAGCTGGCTGCCTGCCCGCATCACCGGGCTGCTGCTGGTACTGGCGGCGGGGGTGTTGCCATTGGCGCGCTTACGCACCGAGGCGCGCCGCACCCCATCGCCCAACAGCGGCTGGCCCATGGCCGCCATGGCGCTGGCGTTGGACGTGTGCCTGCACAAGCCCGGCGTCTATGCGCTCAACGCCGCAGGTCGTGGGCCGGGGGCTCAGGACACGCAGCAGGCGGTTTTTTATGCGTCAAAAGTGCTGCTTATCCTTGTGGGGCTTGCGCAGGCAGCTATTATTTTGATAGCAATTTGGGGGCGCCTGTGACCCCGCAGTTGCGCGTGCACGGCGGCCCGGACGCTTTTGGCGTGCCGCGCTTTGACTTTTCCACCAACAGCAATGCCTGCGGCCCGTGCCCCGGCGCTTTGGCTGCAGTGCAGCAGGCCGACGCCACCCGCTACCCGGATTCCAGCTTCACCGCGCTACGCGCCGAGCTGGCGGCGTTCCATGGCGTGGACTCGGCGCGCGTGGTGCTGGCTGGCAGCGCCAGCGAATTCATCTTTCGCATCACCGCCTGGGTGGCCCAACGGAGTGGCCCCAAGCGGGGACGCAAGGTGTGCTTGCCGGTGCATGGGTTTGGCGATTACACCCAAGCGGCGCAGGCCTGGGGCCTGGGGTTGACCCGCGACGCCACCAAAGCGCAACTGGTGTGGGCCTGTGAGCCTTCCAGTCCGCTGGGCGGCGCGCATACCGATTGGCCAGAAGGCGTGCTGGACGCATCCACTGCGCAGGATGACCAAGCGCCGGTGGTGTTGGACTGTGCTTATGCTCCGCTGCGCCTAGACGGTGCGTCCAGTTTGGACGCCGTGCGCTTAAGCCGGGTGTGGCAACTGTGGTCGCCCAACAAGTCGATGGGCCTGACCGGTGTGCGCGCCGCCTACGCCGTTGCGCCCGCGGGCGGCGAAGATGCGGTGCAGGCGCTCGATGCGCTGGCCCCGTCCTGGCCGCTGGGTGCCCATGGTGAGGCTTTGCTGCAGGCATGGGTGCAGCCCGAGGTGCAAAATTGGCTGACGGAGAGCCTGCACACGCTGCGCCGCTGGAAGGCGATGCAGATCGACATGCTGCAGGGTCAGGGCTGGACCTGCCTGCCCAGCGAGGCCAATTTTTTCTGCGCCAGGCCGCAGGCAACCGAAGGCTGGGACGCCATGTTGGAGCACCTGCGCACAGCAGGCATCAAGCTGCGTGACACCGCATCCTTCGGACTGCCCGGCCATGTGCGCCTGGGCGTGCTGCCCCCCGTGGCGCAGGATGCACTGAAAATGGCGCTGCAAAGTAGCAACGCGACAACCGCAACAGGAGGCCTGGCATGACCTACAGTGTCAAAGAGATTTTTTACACCCTGCAGGGCGAAGGCAACCATACCGGACGCCCGGCGGTGTTTTGCCGTTTTGCCGGCTGCAATTTGTGGAGCGGTACGGAGGACAGCCGCTCCAGCGCCATCTGCCAGTTTTGTGACACCGATTTTGTCGGCACCGATGGCGTGGGCGGCGGCAAGTTCAAGGCGGCGCAAGACCTGGCCGCCACCATCAACAGCCTGTGGCCTGCGTCGTACCCGGGCAGCAAATACGTGGTGTTTACCGGCGGCGAGCCCTTGCTGCAGCTGGACGCGGCCTTGATCGCCGCCATGCACCAGGCTGGCTTTGAGATTGCTATTGAGACCAACGGCACGCTGCCCGTGCCCGAGGGCGTAGACTGGGTGTGTGTCAGCCCCAAAATGGGCTCCACTTTGGTGGTGCACAGAGGCAACGAGATCAAGGTGGTGATTCCCCAAGTCGGGCAGCCCCTGGATGAATACGCATCACTCGACTTTGAGCATTATTTTGTGCAGGCAATGGACGGGCCGCTGCAGGCGACCAACTTGTCGCTCGCCATCGACTACTGCAAAGCCCATCCCCAGTGGAAGCTCAGCGTGCAGACCCATAAACTTCTTCAAATCCCTTAACCCGCCATGCTCACCATCACCCGAAAAATGGAATTCGATGCCGGACATCGCATTCCCGACCACAACAGCCAGTGCCGCAACCTGCACGGCCACCGCTACACCTTGCTCATCACCCTGACTGGTGACGTGGTGCAAAAAGACGGTGAATCTGACAACGGCATGATCATGGACTTTGGCGACATCAAGGCGCTGGCGAACCAGCACCTGGTCAACCTGTGGGACCACGCCTTCATCGTCTATGAAAAAGACACCATGGTGCGCACCTTCCTGGACAGCATGCCGGACCACAAAACCGTGGTTATCGACCGCGTCCCCACGGTGGAGAATCTGGCCAAGATCGCCTTCGATATCCTGAAGGGCGTGTACCACGACCGCTTTGGCCGCCACCTGTCGCTGACAAAAGTTACCCTGTACGAGACGCCTAACTGCTGGGCGGAGATCGACGGCTAGTCCCTAGTCACTCCTCGTACCTATGTCCACGAATGTAATGTTATGACTGCCAAATGTGTCATGGTGCTGGGCACCACCAGCGGCGCTGGCAAGAGCTGGCTGGCCACTGCATTGTGCCGCTACTACGCGCGCCAGGGTTTGAAAGTGGCGCCGTTCAAGGCGCAGAACAGGAGCAACAACGCAAGGGTGGTTGCCTCTGGAAATGGCCAGGGTGCAATCGGAAGTGCCCAATACTTTCAGGCACTGGCCGCC
>CAJASG010000623.1 GCA_903944555.1 uncultured beta proteobacterium | reverse complement strand
AGGCGATCAATGCGTACATCATCTCGCCAGTGATAGCGCGCAACATCGAGTAGTAAGGTGTGAAGTACCAAACAGGGGCAATGTGCAACGGCGTCTGCAGTGGATCAGCAGGTATGAAGTTGTTGTACTCCAGGAAATACCCGCCAAATTCCGGAGCAAAGAAGATGATGGCAGTGAAGACCATCAGGAACATGCTGACCGCAAAAATGTCGTGAACGCTGTAGTAAGGATGGAAAGGAATACCGTCCAAAGGATGGCCATTGGCATCTTTAGGTGCGTCAGGGCCCTTGATTTCCACGCCATCCGGATTGTTGGAGCCCACTTCGTGCAACGCAATGATGTGCGCCGCCACCAAGCCCAACAGCACCAGTGGCACTGCAATCACGTGAAAGCTGAAGAAACGGTTCAAGGTCGCATCGCCCACCACGTAGTCACCACGAATCAGCAAAGCCAGATCAGGCCCCACAAATGGCACTGCTGCAAACAAGTTAACAATCACCTGGGCGCCCCAGTAGCTCATCTGCCCCCAAGGCAACAGATAGCCCATGAAAGCCTCTGCCATCAGTGCCAAGAAAATACCGCATCCAAAAACCCAAATCAACTCACGTGGCTTGCGGTAGCTGCCGTAAATCAACCCACGAAACATATGCAGGTACACAACAACGAAGAATGCAGAGGCACCCGTGGAGTGCATGTAGCGAATCAACCAGCCCCAAGGCACGTCGCGCATGATGTACTCGACAGAGCCAAATGCCAATGCCGCATCAGGCTTGTAATGCATGACCAAGAAAATACCGGTCACGATCTGGATCACCAACACCAACATCGCCAGTGAACCGAAGATGTACCAGAAGTTGAAGTTTTTAGGCGCGTAATACTCGCCCATGTGCTCGTTGTAGAGCTTGCTCAGTGGAAAACGGTTATCAACCCAATTCAGCAGCTTTGCAGCTGCTGGTGCGTTGGGGGAAATTTCTTTCATTTCAGCCATGTGGTGCTCCGTACGCTGGGGTCAGGCTTTTTTATCTTCACCGATCAGCACCTTGCTGTCGGATAGGAATATGTGCGGGGGCACTTCAAGATTGTCCGGCGCGGGTTTGTTCTTGAACACCCGACCAGCCATGTCAAAGGTCGAACCATGGCATGGGCACAAAAATCCACCCTGCCAATCATCCGGCAACGAGGGTTGCGCACCTGTTTTGAATTTATCGGAGGGTGAGCATCCCAAATGGGTGCAAATACCAACCGCGATGAAAAACTCTGGCTTGATGGACCGGCCTTCATTGCGGGCATACACCGGCGTGAACTCGTCCGGCTTGCGCTTGGAGTCAGGGTCTGCCAACTGACCCGCTAAAGTTGGCAAAACGGCCAACTGCTCAGGGGTGCGCCGAACAATCCAGACAGGCTTGCCGCGCCACTCGACGGTCATTTTTTCACCGGGCTGAAGACCGCCAATATCGACCTCAACTGCTGCGCCGGCCGCTTTGGCACGCTCGGAAGGTTGAAATGTACTGACGAACGGAATGGCGGTTGCAACGCCACCCACTGCACCAGCGCAGCCAGAGGCAATTAGCCAAGTTCGCTTGCTGGAGTCGATCGGATGGGTGTCGACAAGGGTTTGACTCATGAGAATCCTCAATGAACTTCACTACTAGGGGTAAGCGGCGATTGTAGCTGACGACTAGGGTGCGATTTAATGGCCGCCCATATGGCTGCACATCCAGGAAAGCCCGGGCAATTTCTCGGTAACATCTATGCTTTTAAGTAATAGAGGAGCTCCGAAATGGGAATGATCCAGGAATTTAAGGATTTCGCCGTCAAAGGCAACGTGATTGACTTGGCTGTGGGTGTCATTATTGGCGGCGCGTTTGGCAAAATTGTGGACTCGATCGTGGGTGATTTGATCATGCCCGTGGTAGGTGCCGTTGTCGGAAAGCTGGATTTCTCAAGCATGTTCCTCATCTTGGGAACCGTTCCAGCGGGCACAGCCAGCACGCTAAGCGATCTGAAAAAGGCCGGTGTACCTGTTTTCGCTTACGGCAGCTTCATCACCGTTGCGGTCAACTTCGCCATTCTGGCGTTCATCATCTTTTTGATGGTGAAACAGATCAACCGCCTGAAAAAAGAAGCACCTGTCGCCGCGCCAGCGCCAACTGTCACGGCAGAAGACATTTTGCTGCTGCGCGAGATCCGAGACAGCCTCAAGAAGTAGACAGCTGCCGCGCCATTCGCACGGCTTCCATCAAGCTGGACGGGTCTGCGCGACCCGTCCCGGCAATATCAAAAGCAGTGCCATGGTCCGGACTGGTGCGCACCAGCGGCAGGCCCAAGGTGACAGTCACGCCCTGTTCCACCCCCAGGTATTTCACCGGAATCAAACCCTGGTCGTGGTACATGGCAACCACCACGTCAAATTCACTGGGGTGACCCACCCGGCTGCGAGCCCGCATGAACACGGTGTCCGGTGCCCAGGGGCCGCTAACCATGCAACCTGCGGCGCGTGCCGCGTGCATTGCGGGCAAGATAACGTCCAGCTCTTCACGGCCAAACAGCCCCCCCTCACCCGCGTGAGGATTGAGGCCAGCCACCGCAATGCGCGGTGCGCGCCCGAGCACTTTGGACAAGGCCGTATGGGTGATGCGCAGCGTTTCCAGCACATTGTCAAAAGTTACGGCCTCAATGGCATCGCGCAGTGACATGTGAATACTGACCAGCACGGTACGCAATTCATCGTTGGCCAGCATCATGCGCACCGGAACCTGCGCCACGGATTGACCGAGAAACTGCGCCGCCTGGGCTTGCAGCATTTCAGTGTGCCCGGGGAAAGAGTCGTACGGAGTGCCCGCCGCGGACAGCGCTTCTTTGTGCAACGGCGCCGTCACGATGGCACTGACCACACCACGCAACGCAGCATCGGCAGCCCACAGCACGCAGCGGCCCGCAAACTCGCCGGCAGCAGCGCTCACCAACCCCCAGGAAACCGGTGACAGCGCGGCGCCCACTTGTAGTACCGGAATGCAATTCGGAGGGACATCCTGAACCAGACCTGGGGCAGTGAGTACCGCCACCGGCAGCGCAACCTGCCCTGCCCCCGCTACCACACCAGCCGCCCTGCGCAGAGTCTGCACATCGCCCGCCACGAAGCAGCCCGCCATGAGCTCCGGTTGCTCCCGAAAGGATTTAGCAATAATTTCCGGGCCAATTCCGGCCGCATCCCCCATGGTGATCACGATGGGGGGTTGCCGCTTGGATAGCGGCTGTGTATCAGCTCGGTGGTTCATGCTCGGGCTACCTCAGTGAATTTCAGGCCGGGTTGTCAATATCGATGAACACATGCTCCAACCCCAATTGCTGCGCCACGTACCCACCCACAGCAGACGCGCCATAGCGCTCGGTCGCGTGGTGCCCGCAAGCCAGGTACGCCACACCACACTCCCGTGCCAAGTGTGCTTGGGGTTCGGAGATTTCCCCGGTGATGAATGCATTGACCCCGGCGGCAATCGCCTCTTCGAAATAGCTTTGCGCCCCGCCACTGCACCACGCCACACGGCGAATGGGGCCCGGCTTTCCGGGCACCAGCACCACGGACCGCCCCAGTGTGTTTTCGACATGCATAGCCAGCGCCTGCGCACTGTCAAACGAGCGATCAACGGGCACACCCAGGCAACCCAGTTGCTGATCGCCAAATCGACCGTCTACCGCCAATCCGAGACGTAGACCCAGTTGTGCGTTGTTTCCCAACGCAACATGGGCGTCCAGTGGCAAATGGTAGGCAAAAAGATTGATATTGTGTGCAAACAATAGCGCAAGGCGTTGGCGCAGCCAGCCGGTGATTCGGCCGTCGTAGCCGCGCCAGAACAGCCCGTGGTGGACAAAAATAGTGTCGGCTTGAACGGCTACGGCCGCTTCAATCAACGCCAGACTGGCGGTCACGCCGGACACCATTTTTCGGACCTCTGGAGCCCCTTCTACTTGCAAGCCGTTGGGGCAATAGTCTTTGAATTGCCCAGGCTGCAACAAGGCGTCCAGTGCGGATTGAAGTTGGTGGCGATCAGTCATGTTGGTTGCCCGAAGAAGGGGCTTGCATTGTCGTTGATGCCATGGGCCCGGTCTCGACACTGCTGTCGCAGCCGACACCGGCGGCAATCCAACGCCGCGCCAAACGCCCAAGCACCCACGCCAGGGGCCTGCCCAGCCAAAACCAGGAGGGCGCCAGCCCGGCTTCAATCACTTGCCGCGGGGCGACGATGGCACCGCAGCGGTACTGACCTAACGCTTCGTTCCATTGAACGGCACTGCACGCACCGCGGCGTCTGCGTGACAGCACAACGCCCAAGGGGCAGGGTTCGAACAAGCAGCACACACCACACCCATTGCACGCCACGCCCCACTCCGGTTTGATCGGTGCTTGGGGGTGAATATGAATCACCTGAATGGAGGGCTGTGTATTCGCCATATAAGCCATGCAATGTACCGCGAGACAGCTGGCGCCCTACAATTCTCAACTATGAAACGTCTATGGCTGCTGTTCTCTCAAACCGCCACGATCCTGCTTGCAGGCTATTTTGTCGTGGCCACGCTCAAACCCGAATGGCTCGGAAACAGCCCCTCGGTGGCAGGGGCCGTCGCGCTCTTTGAAGCCCCTGCGGGCAGCCCGGGCGAAGTGCCTGCCGGTAGCTTCCGCCTCGCAGCACAAAAGGCCTCGGCCGCAGTGGTCAGCATCAACACCAGCAAGGCGGCACGCAAAAACCCCAACGCCAACGACCCCTGGTTCAAGTTTTTCTATGGTGACCAAGGCAACGAACCCCAGACTGGGTTGGGTAGCGGCGTGATCGTGAGCCCTAACGGTTACATCCTGACCAACAACCATGTCATTGAAGGTGCCGACGAAATCGAGGTGATTCTTAACGACGCGCGTCACGCCCCCGCCAAGGTGATTGGCACCGACCCAGACAGCGATCTGGCCGTGCTCAAAATCGACCTGGACAAGCTGCCCTCCATCGTGCTGGGCAGCTCGGACGCCTTGCAAGTGGGTGACCAGGTATTGGCGATTGGCAACCCTTTCGGCGTCGGCCAAACCGTGACCAGCGGCATCATCAGCGCCCTGGGCCGCAACCAGCT
>CAJASG010000622.1 GCA_903944555.1 uncultured beta proteobacterium | reverse complement strand
GCCATACAGCAGCAAAATTTTGGGAGGGTGGGTGGACGGTGCGTTGGTGCTCAGTTTGTCGTGCTTGGGCACCTGAAAACACAGCGTATCCACGTTGGGGGACGGTAATGTGAGATCAGACACGTTGCCCCTTTGCATCGACCACCACTGCGCCATCTTCCTTGGCAAAGGCGCCGCGCTGGGGCGCGGGCAAGATGTCCAGCACCGCCTCGCTGGGGCGGCACAGCCGGGCTCCAAGGGGAGTCAGCACAATGGGCCGGTTCATCAAAATGGGGTGCTCGGCCATGAAGTCCAGCAACGCGTCGTCCGACCAGCTCGGGTCGGCCAGTTTCAACTCATCAAACAGTGTGCCCTTTTGCCGCAGCAGGTCGCGGGCACCGATGCCCAGCGTGGCCAGCAAGGTTTGCAGTTGCGCTTTGGATGCTGGCGTCTTCAGGTACTCGATGACTTCCGGCTCAACACCACTGTTGCGAATCAGCGCCAGCGTGTTGCGCGAGGTGCCGCAAGAGGGGTTGTGGTAAATCGTGATGTCGGTCATATCAGGTTCCTTGGGTTGAAGATCCGCGCTCGTACCAGCCTTTGGAGTGGTTGACGATGTAGACCACCAGCAGCATCACCGGTACTTCAATCAGCACGCCCACCACCGTGGCCAATGCCGCCCCGGAGTGAAAGCCAAACAGGCTGATGGCGGCGGCCACCGCCAGTTCGAAGAAGTTGGAGGCACCGATCAGCGCCGAGGGGCAGGCGATGTTGTGCTTTTCCCCCACCGCCCGGTTGAGCCAGTAGGCCAGGGCCGAGTTGAAGAACACCTGGATCAGGATGGGCACCGCCAGCAGTGCAATCACCAAGGGTTGCTGGATGATGGCATCGCCCTGAAACGCAAACAGCAGCACCAGTGTGGCCAGCAGCGCCGTGATGGACCAGGGTCCGATTTTCTCCATGGCGGCATCAAATGCCGCTTGGCCTTTTGCCAGCAAGGCCTTGCGCCAGAGCTGGGCCAAAATGACCGGAATCACGATGTACAGCACCACCGAGGTCAGCAGCGTGCCCCATGGCACGATGATGGCGGACATGCCCAGTAAAAAAGCGACCAGCGGGGCGAACGCCACAATCATGATGCCGTCATTCAGCGCCACTTGTGACAAGGTGAACAGCGGGTCCCCGCCGGTGAGGCGGCTCCACACAAACACCATGGCAGTGCAGGGCGCTGCTGCCAGCAAGATCAACCCGGCGATGTAGCTGTCGATTTGGTCCGGCGGCAACAGGGGCGCAAACAGTGTGCGGATAAACAACCAGCCCAAAAAAGCCATGGAGAACGGTTTGACCAGCCAGTTCACGAACAGCGTGACGCCAATGCCGCGCAGGTGCTTGCGCACTTCGTGCAGGGCCGAGAAATCCACTTTCACCAGCATCGGGATGATCATCACCCAGATCAACACGCCCACCGGTAGGTTGACCTTGGCCAGTTCCATTCCGCCAATGGCCTGGAATACGCCAGGCAGCATTTGGCCGAGTCCGATGCCGATGACGATGCACAAAAACACCCACACCGTGAGGTAGCGCTCGAACACGCTCATGGGGGCGACCGGCGCTGATGGCTGGTTTGGGGTGAGGTTGACTGAAGTGCTCATGACTGGGCCAGTTCGTTGGCGGTGTTTTGTAGCACCATGGCGTCCAGCTTGACGGCTGGCAAGTTCACCAGCAGTTCCAGCCGACGGCGGATGGCGTGCAAGGTCTGGCGGAAGGCTTCGGCTTTTTCGGCGTCGCTGCCCGGTCCGGCGGACGGGTCGGGGTAGCTCCAGTGGGCGGTGGCGGGGCGGCCGGGCCAGAACGGGCAAACCTCACCGGCGGCGTTGTCGCACACGGTGATGATCAGGTCCATCTGCGGTGCATCGGGCAGGGCGAATTCGTCCCAATTTTTGCTGCGCAGGCCGTCGGTTGAAATGCCGGCGTGTTGCAGCACTTGCAAGCCCAGCGGGTTGGGCTGCTGGTTCTCACGCGGACTGCTGCCGGCCGAATAGCCCTGGAAGCGGCCTTGGCCGATGTGGTTCAGGATGGCCTCGGCAAGAATGCTGCGCGCTGAGTTGTGGGTGCACAAAAAAAGTACATGGATGGGGCGGGACAAGGGCACGGGGGTTCTCCAAATGACGGATGTGGGGTTGCAATCGGTGGGATGCGGTGGTGTGGCGTTCAGCACTGGGTGCAGGCTGTTGCGCTGGCCGGGCCGTCGGTCTGCGCTAGGTCGCAGGCATCACCCTGGCAGCAGTGCTGGGTGAGGTAGGCCAGCAACGCGTTCATCTGCGGGAAGTTGGCGCGGTAAATCAGGTTGCGCCCGCGTTGCTCACAGGCCACCAGGCCGGAGTGCGTCAGCTCTTTGAGGTGAAACGACAGCCCGCTGGGCGACGACTCGAGTTGCTGCGCCAGGGTGCCGGGGGTCAGGCCCTCGGGGCCTGCCACCACCAGAGCCTTGAAAGCCCGCAGGCGTTGGGCCTGGGCCAAGGCGGTGAGCGCTTTGAGTGCTTGGGGTTCGTCAATGAAGGTTGAAATGCTTTCCATATTTCAATGATACTTGAAATATGGAAGCAAAATACGCATAACTCAAGCTGTCAATATGCTATGTAATTGATAGCTGCTTGCGCAAGTAATACATGCGCATTGTCGATAAATTGAGTTATTTTCTGAAAATTAACAAGTGATGATTATGAATAATAGTCCGCTCACAAGGGCTTCACCAGAGGCCAGCCGCGTTGGCTCCACTCGCTCATGCCGCCTTGCACAAAGCGCACATTGGCGTAGCCTTTGTCACGCAAAAACCGCAATGTGGCACTGGAGCGGTTTTGGGTGTTGCAAATCAGCAGGACTGGTTGCTTGAGGTCATTGGGGATCTCCCCCAATCGCGATTCAAGCTGGCGCATGGGCAACAGCTGTGCGCCAGCGGCCACGCCTGTGGCGTGCTCCTGGGGTTCGCGTACGTCAATGAACGTTGCTTGGCCAGTAGTCAGTGCATTGCGGGCAAACTCCAGAGTGACCGAATCTGCGGCTGCTAGCTCTTGGCTGCAGCCCACGGTCACCACGCTCAAGCCCAGGGCAAGCAGAGCCACGCGGCGCGTGAAGGAAAATTTTGTGTATGTGGTCATGCAATTCTTTCAAGTGGCGGATATGGAAATATACCCTATGGGGTATAAATTTTATGCCTGGCGTGATGAAAACGGCAGTTTTGGCAACACCATGGGCGCAAATCAGACCATGCACTGCATGCGCATGGGTAAGCGAATGTTTTTGATATGGATCAATTAATTCGCGCGCTGCGGGTTCAGCATGTGGCCTAGAATAAATTTTTGCCTGGATCCCATGCGCTCCACAAACCCCACCGCTACTCTCCCTGTCGGCGCTTTGCAGGCCTTGTTGGCACGGCACGGCAATTCCCCCCACGCCTTGGTGCAGATCCTGCGCGAACTGCAGGCCTTGCAGGGCTGGTTGCCGCGTGAGGCACTCAGCCAAATAGGCGCCTCGTTGGGCTTGACCCTGGCGCATGTGGAAGGCGTCGCCGGCTTCTACCGCTTTTTTCACACCCAGCCGGCAGGTGCCTACCGAGTGCTGTTTAGCGACAACATCACCGACCGAATGTTGGGTAGTGACGCTCTGATGGCCGACTTATGCCGCCGCTTGGGTGTTGCCCCAGGCAAGGTGAGCAGCGATGGGCTTGTGAGTGTCGACAAAACATCATGCACTGGCATGTGTGACCAGGGCCCCGCCGTGCTGATCAACCACCACCAAGTGGTCACCCGAATGGACTCTGAGCGTGTAGCCCAGATGGCCGAGTTGATTCGCCAACGTGTGCCAGTTGCGCAATGGCCCACGTCGTGGTTTGAGGTGCAAGACAACATTCGCCGGGCTGATGTGTTGCTGGGCGATGCAACGGCGCCCGGCGTGGCGCTGGCAGCGGCCTTGGCGCGCGGACCGGATGCCATGCTGGCTGAGATGAAGCGTTCTAACTTGCGGGGCCGGGGCGGCGCAGGTTTTGTAACGGGACTCAAATGGGAGCTGTGCCGCAAGGCCACTGGCGCGCAGCATGTGGTGGTGTGCAATGCCGACGAAGGCGAACCCGGTACGTTCAAAGACCGCGTGTTGCTGAATCAGCGTGCCGACGCCGTGTTTGAAGGCATGACCATTGCCGCCCACGCCATTGGCGCGCAGCAGGGCTTGATGTACCTGCGGGGCGAGTACCGCTATTTGTTGGAACCCCTAAATGCGGTGCTGCAGCGCAGGCGCAATGCACACCTTTTGGGCGCGTCCATCCTGGGCGAGGAAGGGTTTGACTTTGACATCACCATCCACGTTGGCGCAGGGGCCTATGTGTGTGGCGAAGAGTCTTCTTTGATTGAGTCGTTGGAGGGCAAGCGTGGCACACCGCGCATCCGACCGCCATTTCCGGTGGAGCACGGCTACCTGGGGCACCCCACGGTGGTTAATAACGTGGAGACGTTTTGCGCCGCCACCCATATTGCCGTGCAGGGTGGTGCCTGGTGGGCCAGCATTGGCACCGCCAAATCCACCGGTACCAAAATTCACTCGGTGTCAGGCGACTGCGAGCGCCCCGGCTTGTACGAATACCCCTTTGGTACCCGCATTGGCCGTATTTTGGAAGACTGCGGCGCGCGCGACACCCAGGCGGTGCAAGTGGGCGGGCCCTCGGGCGTGTGCCTGTCCGCGTTTGAGTTTGGTCGGCGTATTGCCTTTGAAGACGTTCCTACTGCAGGTGCGTTTATGGTGTTCGACCGCTCGCGCGACATGTTTGAAGTGGCGCGCAGTTTTGCCCATTTCTTTGCCCACGAGAGTTGCGGCTTTTGTACGCCATGCCGCGTCGGCACTGCACTGGTCGTCAAACGCATGGACAAGCTGGCCGAAGGGCATGGCTCGCGCCACGACATTGACGTCCTGTTTGAGTTGGACAAACTCATGCACACCGCCACCCATTGCGGCCTGGGCGCCAGCGCCTGCAACCCCTTGCGCGACACCATTTTGAAATTCCGCCCGGCGTACGAGCAACACTTGAAATCCTTGCACTTTGAGCCCGGCTTTGATCTGGATGCCGAGCTGTCGATTGCCCGGCGCATGACCGGGCGCGACGACCCTGCCGCCCACTTGGAGAACCTCTCTTGACACCAGAATTGCCCGCTGTGCAAATGCCCGACCCCTGCTTTTCACTGGACGGTGAAGATGTGCCGTTCATCCCCGGAGAAACCGTGTTGCAGGCCGCGACCCGCGCTGGCCACTACATTCCGCACCTGTGTTGGCATCCTGATTTTCCGGCGCATGGTTCGTGCCGGCTTTGCAGCGTCAAGGTCGATGGCCGCTCGGGTGCCGCCTGTACCGTGCGCGCCGCTCCAGGCCAAGAGGTTCAGAGCAATACCGAAGAGCTCAACGGCCACCGCAAGACCCTGCTGCAAATGATGTTTGTGGAAGGCAACCACTTCTGCCCCAGTTGCGAGAAGAGTGGCAATTGCCTGCTGCAAGCCACGGCCTACCAAATGGGCATGGAGGGGCCGCACTTTGAAGAGTTCTACCCCGACCGTCCGGTGGATGCCAGCCACCCCGACATCATGCTGGACTTCAATCGCTGCATCCTGTGTGAGCTGTGTGTGCGTGCCAGCCATGCCGTGGATGGCAAGGATGTGTTTGCCATTGGCGGGCATGGCATTGGCACCCACTTGCTGGTCAACAGCGAAAGCGGCAAGTTGGCCGATACCACCATGACCCTGGATGACCGTGCGGCTGACATCTGCCCCGTGGGCGTGATCCTGCCCAAGCGAAGGGGTTTTGTGATTCCGATCGGGCAGCGCCGCTATGACGCCAAGCCGGTGTCGGAGCAGGTGCAAGGCGCACAGTCGCAGGACAGTGTGCAATGAGCCCGCCCGTCATGCCCCACGGTGCACGCAAACTGAAAGTTGCCACCGTCTCACTGGCGGGTTGCTTTGGCTGTCACATGTCGTTTTTGGACATCGACGAGCGTCTGCTGGAGTTGATTGAGCACATTGAGTTTGACCGCTCGCCGCTGACCGACATCAAGGAGGTCGGGCACTGCGATATTGGCCTGATTGAGGGTGGCCTGTGCAATGCCGAAAACGTGGTGGTGTTGCGCGAGTTCCGCGCGCACTGCAAGACGCTGGTGGCCGTAGGTGCGTGTGCCATCAATGGGGGCTTGCCCGCGCAGCGCAACCACCTGGACTTGGGCACCATGCTGACCGATGTGTACCGCAGCCGCCCCGGCATGAGCGCTGGCAGTGCCATACCCAACGACCCCGAACTGCCGCTTCCCCTGAACAAGGTGCACCCGATTCACGAAGTGGTGCATGTGGACTACTTCCTGCCGGGCTGCCCGCCGTCGGCAGATGCGTTCTGGAGTTTCCTCACCGACCTGATGGCCGGGCGCACGCCCCACCTGGGGCACGGCTTGATGCATTACGACTGACTATGAACACCTCACTAGAAACCGCCAGCCCTGAAGCGGTGGCCCAAGGCCTGCGCCGCGTCGCCATTGACCCGGTGTCTCGCGTCGAGGGCCATGGCAAGGTCACCATCCTGCTGGACGCGCAGAACAAAGTGCAGCAAGTGCGCCTGCACATTGTGGAGTTCCGGGGCTTCGAGAAATTCATTGAAGGGCGCCCGTACTGGGAGGTTCCGGTGATGGTGCAACGCCTGTGCGGTATCTGCCCTGTGTCGCACCACTTGGCGGCGTCCAAGGCGTTTGACCGGGTGCTGGGTGTGGTGCAGGCAACTCCTAGCGCTGACAAAATCCGCCGCCTGATGCACTACGGGCAAGTGATGCAGTCCAACGGTCTGCACTTCTTTCACCTGTCGTCCCCGGACTTGCTGTTTGGTTTTGACTCCGAAGTGAACCGACGCAACATTGTGGGTGTGGCGCAGGCCCATCCCGACATTGCCAAAAAAGGCATTATGTTGCGCAAGTTTGGCCAGGAGGTGATTCGCGCCACGGCGGGCAAGCGGGTGCACGGCACCGGCTCCGTGCCCGGTGGTGTCAACAAACATGTGAGTATGGAAGACCGCGCCATGCTGCTGCGCGATGCAGACCAGATGATGGCCTGGGCGCAGGACGCGGTGGACATTGCCAAGCAATTGCACGGGCAAAACCCCGCCCTGTACAACAGTTTTGGCAGCTTTCGCTCCAACATGTTGTCGCTGGTACGCGCCGATGGTGCGCTGGACCTGTACGACGGTGTGATTCGGGCGCGCGACGCCGATGGCAAGATTTTGTTTGACGGTGCCAGTGACCAAGGTTACCTGGATTTGATTGAGGAAGAGGTCAAGCCCTGGACCTACATGAAGTTTCCCTTTTTGAAGAGCTTGGGGCGCGACCTGGGCTGGTACCGGGTGGGGCCGTTGGCGCGTCTGCAAAATTGCGATTTCATTCCCAGCCCCTTGGCCGAGGTCCAGCGCCGCGAGTTCATCGCTTGGGGTCAGGGCGAGCCGATTCATGCCACGCTGGCTTACCACTGGGCACGCATGATTGAAGTCCTGCACTGCATGGAAGTCATCAAGGATTTGCTGGACGACCCGGATATTTTGTCGGGCGACCTGATGGCCACGGGCAAGCGCCAACGCAGTGGTGTGGGCGTTATCGAAGCCCCTCGCGGTACGTTGATTCACCACTACGAGGTGGGCGACGACGATCTGGTCACCATGTGCAACCTGATCGTCTCCACCACCCACAACAACCAAGCCATGAACGAGGCCGTGCGCTCTGTGGCCCGCGAATACCTGGATGGGCGCGAGCTCACCGAGGGCCTGTTGAACCACATTGAAGTCGCGATTCGCGCCTATGACCCCTGCCTGTCCTGCGCCACCCACGCGCTGGGGCAAATGCCATTGGATGTGACCCTGGTGGGGCCAGAGGGCGAGGTGATTGACCGCGTGGTCAAGTCGCAGGGCGAACTGGTGCATGGCTAGTCAAGCGGTTGCTCCCCTGCTGGTGTTTGGCTGGGGCAATTTGAGCCGTGGCGACGATGCACTGGGCCCTTTGTGCATTGAACAGTTGCGCGCCGCCTTTGCCGCAGACCACCGAGTGGAGTTTCTGGACGATTACCAGCTGCAGGTAGAGCATGCGCTGGACCTGGTGGGCCGGGAACGCGTGTTGTTTGTGGACGCCAGTTTGATCTGCCCGGCGCCATTCGAGGCCACTCGGCTGCAAGCTGCGCAAGACGCCAGCTTCACCACCCACGCCATGTCGCCCCAGGCGCTGATGCAGGTGTTTTGTGATCTGCAAGGTGTGCCTCCACCACCTTGCACCTTGCTGGCGATTCGTGGTGAACGCTTTGAGTTGGGTGAGCCGCCCAGCGCGCAGGCGTTGGCGCATTTGGATTCGGCGTTGCAGTGGGCTAAAACGTGGTTGGAGCAGACGGCAGAACAAGCGGACGCGCCGACATGCATGAGTTGAGCCTGGCCAGCGAGATTGTGCGCATGGTGCAAGCCTCTGCTGCGCGGGACCATTTCATGCGCGTGGGCACGCTCAGGCTGGAGGCGGGTGCCTTGGCTGGCGTGGAGGTATCGGCACTGCGCTTTGCGCTGGATGCCATGGTGGCTGGCACCTGTTTGGAGGGGGCGGTCATCGAAATCGATGAACCCCCAGGCCGCGCTTTGTGCAGCCAATGTGCTGCGGAGGTAACAGTCGCCTCGCGCGCCGACCCTTGCCCGCTGTGCCAGGGTTACCCGCTCAAGGTACTCAGTGGCGGTGCTTTGCGGGTTGTGGACTTGTTAGTGGTGGACGAATAAAGGAAAACGACTATGTGTGTTGTTTGTGGATGCGGGAGTGACGAAGACCATGCGCAGGAGCATGCCCTTGGGCACAACCATGTGGCGCATTCCCATGGGAGTGCAATGCCTGCTGACTTGCGCGGCGCAGGTGGCGATTTGCATTACGGCCAGGGTGGTGCGACGGCACATGTGCCCGGCCTCAGCCCCCAGCGCGTCGTGCAGATCGAAGCCGATGTACTCGGCGCCAACCAGCGCTTGGCAGACCGCAACCGTGCGCATTTCACGGCCCATGGGGTCACGGCCTACAACCTGATGTCTGGCCCTGGCTCCGGTAAAACCACCTTGCTGTGCGCCACCATGACCGCACTGCAAAAGCGCGCCCGGGACTTGCCGCTTGCGGTCATTGAAGGCGACCAGCAGACCACGCTGGATGCGGACCGCATTCGTGCCACCGGAGCCGCTGCCATTCAGGTCAATACTGGCAGGGGCTGCCACCTGGATGCACAAATGGTGGGTGACGCTTTTGCCCGCCTGGACCTGCACGCCCATGCGCACCACGACCACCAGGACGGCCACCACCACGCCGACGGCCACACGCATGACCACAGCCACACACACAGTCACGGCCCCGAGGCATTGCTGTTTATTGAAAACGTGGGCAATCTGGTTTGCCCGGCCCTGTGGGATTTGGGCGAAGCCGCCAAGGTGGTGATCCTGTCGGTCACCGAAGGCGACGACAAGCCCCTTAAATACCCTGACATGTTTGCCGCAGCCACACTGATGGTGATCAATAAAGTTGACCTGCTGCCGTATGTGTCCTTTGACGTGGCACGCTGCATCGATGCCGCCCGGCGCATCAACCCCGACATTCAGGTGCTGCAACTGTCGGCCACGCGCGGCGACGGCATGGCGCAGTGGCTTGACTGGTTGATGCAGTCGCACGCCCATTGAATCCGCTGGCCCATACCGTTCGCTTGCCAGGCAGCGCGCCCCGGCGCGTGCTGGCGTGTGGGGCCTACTTAAAAAACCGTGCCTGCTTGATTGATGGTGACCAGGTGCACTGGTCCGCACTGCATGGCGATCTAGGAGACCCTGAGAGCCGCCGTGCGCTGGCGCAATCGGTAGACGCGCTACTGGCGCAAGCCCGTGGCCCGCTGGACGCCGTGGCGCATGACCTGCACCCTGATTTCTACAGCACCCACTCTGCCAGCACGCTGGCGCAGCGCCTGGATGTGCCTGCGGTGGGCGTACAGCACCACCACGCCCACATTGCGGTGGTGCTGGCCGAGCATGGAATCACAGCGCCTGTGATTGGCCTGGCCTTGGATGGCATGGGCATGGGGACCGATGGCGCAGCCTGGGGTGGCGAGGTGCTGTTGGTGGGCGATGCAGCGCAGTCCATAAAGACCGAAATGGCCGAAGAGCCCGCAGAAATTCAAGCATGGCAACGGCTGGATCATTTAGCTCCCTTGGCCATGCCGGGCGGCGATATGGCGGCCCGCGAGCCGTGGCGCATGGCGGCCTCCGTGTTGTTTGCGCTGGGGCGTGGTGCCGAAATTGAAGCGCGCTTTACGCCAATGGTGGGGCCTGCCGCCAAAACGGTGCACGCCATGCTGGAACGCGGTGTGAACTGCCCGCGCACTAGCAGCACGGGCCGCTGGTTTGATGCGGCGGCGGGTGCCTTGGGTATCAGCGTGCGCCAATCCCATGAGGCCGAGGCCGCCATGGCGCTGGAGCAGCTTGCGGGTGACTGGCTTGCGCAGCACCCCGATTTTTCATTTCCCTGGACTTCGCTGGATTTGCACCCTGTGGTGGCTGATTTGTTTACGCTGCAAGGGCCGGGCTCTGCTGCCTTGGCCCGGGGTGCCGCACAGTTTCACCTGGCGCTGGCAGCTGGCCTGGCACACAGTGCCATTGCGGCGGCGGCTCAGCACGGAGTCCGCCATGTTGTACTTGGCGGTGGTTGCCTTGCCAACCGTGTGCTGGTCCACGCCCTGCGTGCGACCCTAGAGCGTGCTGGCTTGCAAGTGCTGCAGCCGCAGATTGCAGGTTGTGGTGACGAAGGTCTGGCCTTGGGCCAAGCCTGGGTTGCCGCCCGCAGTACTGGTGCCTTTAGCGCCGCTGCCGCTAGCGGAAGCCCTATTTTTGATTTGGAGACCTGACTATGTGCTTGGCACTTCCCGCCTTGGTGGTTGAACTGATTGATGCAGACACGGCCGTGGTGGACATGGGGGGGGTGCGCAAACGCATTTCCATCGCCCTGGTGCCCGAGGCGCGCGTGGGCGGCTACGTGATCGTGCATGTGGGCCATGCTATTGGCTTGTTGGATGAAGACGAGGCGCTGGCCAGCCTGGCACTGTTTGCCGAATTGGCCCAGTCCCAAATGAGTGCGCCATGAAATACGTGGACGAGTTTCGCGACGGCGCTTTAGCGCAAAACCTGGCCGCCTCGATACGTGCCGAGGTCGAGCCCAGCCGCAACTACAGCTTCATGGAGTTTTGCGGTGGTCACACCCATGCACTGGCCCGCTATGGCGTGGTGGACTTGCTGCCTACCAATGTGCGCATGATCCACGGCCCTGGCTGCCCGGTGTGTGTGCTGCCGATTGGCCGAATCGACTTGGCGATTCACCTGGCGTTGGAACGCGGCGCCATGGTCTGCACCTATGGTGATGTGATGCGGGTGCCTGCGTCCAACGGCTTGTCGCTGCTACGTGCCAAGGCACGGGGCGGTGATATTCGCATGGTCTATTCGCCCGCAGACGCCTTGCAGCTGGCACAAGACCACCCGCAGCGCGAGGTGGTTTTTCTGGCCATCGGTTTTGAGACCACCACGCCCCCCAGCGCTCTGGTCATCCGTCAAGCGGTCCGCTTGTGCGTGAAAAACTTCAGTGCCCTGTGCTGCCATGTGCTTACGCCCAGCGCCATCACCCACATCCTGCAGTCGCCTGAAGTGGCGCAGTACGGCACGCTCCCGTTGGATGGCTTTGTGGGCCCGGCGCATGTCAGCATCGTGATTGGCTCCGCGCCCTACGAGCCTTTTGCAGCCACCTACCGCAAGCCCGTGGTGATCTCCGGCTTTGAGCCGCTGGATGTGATGCAGTCTATTTTGATGCTGGTGCGCCAGGTCAACACGGGACGCGCCGAGGTGGAAAACCAGTTCACCCGCGCCGTCAACCGCGAGGGCAACCGGGCTGCGCAGGCCATCACCGCCGAGGTGTTTGAACTCCGGGACAGTTTCGAGTGGCGGGGCCTTGGCGAGGTGCCATTCAGCGCCCTGCAAATTCGCCCCGAGTTTGCCCAACTGGATGCCGAGAAGCGTTTTGACCTGCATTACAAGGCCGTGCCGGACCACAAACAGTGCGAGTGCGGCGCGATATTGCGCGGCGTCAAGCGCCCTACCGACTGCAAGTTGTTTGGCACCGTGTGCACCCCCGAAAACCCCATGGGCTCGTGCATGGTCTCCAGCGAAGGCTCGTGCGCCGCGCACTACACCTACGGCCGCTTTCGGGATTCACCCGGTCAGGGTTTGGCTGGCATCACCGTGACACACACAGCATGACCTTTAAGAACACCACTTACCTGCGCCCCATCGACTTCAAGACCGGCTTGGTGGACATGAACCATGGCGCAGGCGGCAGGGTAGGGGCGCAACTGGTGCAAGAGCTGTTTGCCCGTGCCTTTGACAACGACTACCTGCGCCAGGGCAACGACGGTGCGCTGCTGCCCGTGCCACCTGGCCACCGCTTGGTGATGGCCACCGATGCCCACGTCATCTCGCCGCTGTTTTTTCCCGGTGGGGACATCGGCAGCCTGGCTGTGCATGGCACTGTCAATGACGTGGCCATGCTGGGCGCCCAGCCGCTGTACCTGAGTGCGAGTTTTATTCTGGAAGAGGGCTTCCCCTTAAGCCAGCTCAAAGCCATCGTCGAGTCCATGGCCGCAGCGTCGCGTGCGTGTGGCGTGCCCATCGTCACCGGTGACACCAAGGTGGTGGAGCGCGGCAAAGGCGATGGCGTGTTCATCAGCACCACCGGCCTTGGCGTGGTGCCGCAAGGTCGCAATATTGGTGGCGCCAACGCGCGGGTGGGCGACGCGGTGGTGTTGTCGGGCAGCATTGGTGAGCATGGCGTGGCCGTGCTTTCGCAGCGCGAGTCCCTCCAGTTTGAGACCAGTATCGAGTCCGACAGCGCCGCGCTGCACACACTGGTGGCGGCCATGCTGGCTGCCGTGCCCGAGGGGGCGGTGCGGGTGCTACGCGACCCCACCCGTGGCGGCGTGGCCACCACCTTGAATGAGATTGCCCAGCAGTCCGG
>CAJASG010000621.1 GCA_903944555.1 uncultured beta proteobacterium | reverse complement strand
GACCCCCACCATGTCAAGGTGGTGCTCTAACCAGCTGAGCTATGCGCCTAAATCTAAGCCTCGAATTATAGCCATAAAAATTACTGCATTTCGGTCCACTCACAAGAAATTGCATTTTTGCTTGGTTCATAATTGACGTTTACGTAAACGTCAATCAAAAACAACCATAGGAAATAGCCATGAAAATCTCAGGTAAGGTATTTATCGTGACCGGCGGCGCATCCGGCTTGGGCGAAGGTACAGCCCGCATGCTTGCAGCCAATGGCGCGACGGTGGTCATTGCTGACATGCAAGCTGAAAAAGGGGAAACCGTTGCCAAAGAAATTGGTGGTGCTTTTGTCAAATGTGACGTCAGCAACGAGGTGGACGGCCAAGCGGTAGTGACCAAGGCTGTTTCCTTGGGCAAGCTGATGGGCTTGGTTAACTGCGCGGGTATCGCTCCGGCTGAAAAAACAGTCGGCAAGAACGGGGCTCACAGCTTGAATGTATTCACCAAGTGCATCACGGTGAATTTGGTGGGAAGCTTCAACATGATTCGCCTGGCTGCTGACGCCATGTGCAAAAACGAGCCCGAAACCACCGGTGAGCGCGGGGTCATGATCTCTACCGCGTCCGTGGCAGCCTATGACGGACAGATTGGACAAGCCGCTTACAGCGCATCCAAAGGCGGTATCGTAGGCATGACACTACCGATTGCGCGTGACCTTGCCCGCAATGGCATTCGAAATATGACAATTGCCCCCGGAATTTTCGGAACACCCATGATGTTCGGCATGCCCCAAGAGGTGCAGGACTCGTTGGCTGCCAGCGTGCCGTTTCCATCGCGGCTAGGAACCCCGCAGGACTATGCAAAATTGGCGCAGCACATTTTCGAAAACGACATGCTCAATGGTGAAGTGATCCGCCTGGATGGCGCGATCCGCCTGGCACCACGCTGACACCAGCGGCGCCATGTCGACCCGCAATCAGGCACCAAAGCCGTCGTCTGCGGAAATGACCGCTCCGTTGATAAAGTGGCTTTGATCGGAGCACAGCATCACCAACAAGGCATCCAGGTCCTTGGGGTGCCCCACGCGTTTGCGGGGCAGCATCTGCACCAGCTTTTGACCGGACTCGGTTTGCCAGTGGTGGTGGTTGATTTCGGTGTCAATGTACCCAGGGCAAATGGCGTTCACGTTGATACCAAACTTGCCCCACTCCATGGCCATGGCTTTGGTCATCTGAATCACCGCGGCCTTGCTCATGCAGTAGACCCCGATTTGCGGCAGTACGCGCAAGCCAGCCATCGAAGCGATGTTGACGATGCGTCCCCCGGTATAGTTGCCCGGCGCCGAACCTTTGGCGCGCGCCAGCATGCGTTTACCCACCTCTTGGGCCACAAAAAAGGCGCCCTTCACGTTGGTGTCAAACATGAAGTCGTAGTCTTCCGGAGACACGTCTTGCAGTCGCTGGGTGGTGCTGACGCCCGAGTTGTTGATCAAGATATCGATAGAGCCCACTTCCGTCTCTGCGTGGGCAATCGCCGATTTGATGGAATCATGGTCCGTCACATCCAACTCGATCACGTGGGCGTCGCCGCCTTCACCATCAATCGTGGCACGCAACTCCTTGAGCTTATCCACTCTGCGACTCGCCAAAACCACTGCCGCACCGGCACTGGCCAACGTGCGTGCAAACTGCGCGCCCAAGCCACCAGAGGCGCCAGTGATGAAAGCCACGCGGCCCGAAAGGTCGATGCTGTATGCCATTTAGAGAGTCTCCACTTATAAAAAAGAACGATCGTTCTATTTCGCAAAATCCGCGAATAAAATCAGAACCGAATTTGATCACCATCGGTTAATGCTAAGCAAATCCGCCAAGCACCATTATTAAGCGAGACACTCCATGACAAACCAAGAAATACTGAACCAATTCGGCCCCCGAGAAGCGATGGAGTACGACGTAGTTGTCGTCGGCGGTGGGCCTGGCGGATTGGCAACAGCCATCCGCATCAAGCAATTGGCCGCAGCAAAAGGCAAGGATGTCTCAGTCGTGGTTCTGGAAAAAGGCTCCGAGCCTGGTGCCCACATTTTGTCGGGTGCGATCATGGACCCGAAGGCCCTGACCGAGTTGATCCCCAACTGGAAAGAACTCGGTGCCCCGCTGAACCAACCGGTGACGGATGACGCCTACACGTTCCTGAGCGAGAAATCAGGCTTTCGTGTGCCCAATATGTTCTTGCCGCCCTTCGCGCACAACCACGGCTGCTACATTGTCAGCTTGGGTGCGGTTACCAAGTGGATGGCTGAGCAAGCCGAGAGCTTGGGTGTGGAAATATTCCCCGGTTTTTCTGCTGCTGAAGTGCTGTACAACGAAGATGGTTCCGTCAAAGGCATTGCCACCGGCAACTTGGGCGTGGGCAAAGATGGCGAGCCGACCGAGAACTTCCAGCTCGGCATGGAGCTGCTAGGCAAATACACGGTGTTTGCCGAAGGCGCACGGGGGCATTTGGGCAAGCAGCTCATCGCCAAGTTCAAGCTGGACGAAGGCAAAGACCCTCAAAGCTTCGGCCTGGGCATCAAAGAACTCTGGGAAATTGACCCCAGCCGCCACCAGCCTGGTTTTGTGATGCACAGCGCCGGTTGGCCCATGGAAGCAGATACCTACGGTGGTGCATTTTTGTACCACATGGAAGGCAACAAAGTGGCGATAGGCTTTGTGACAGGCCTGGGCTATAGCAACCCGTACTTGAGTCCGTTTGAAGAATTCCAGCGCTGGAAAACCCACCCAAATGTGCGCTACTACTTCGAGAACGCCAAGGGCGAAGTGACCGCCAAGCGCCTGTCCTATGGTGCACGCGCCATCAACGCCAGCGGCATCAACTCCCTGCCCAAAACCGTGTTCCCCGGTGGTGCGCTGGTGGGCTGCAACGCAGGCTACCTGAATGTCAGCCGGATCAAGGGCAGCCACGCCGCCATCAAAACCGGCATGTTGGCCGCAGAGGCCGCGTTTGATGCCGTTGTGGCCGGTCGCCAGCATGACGAGCTGAGCGCCTACCCGGAAAGCTTCGATGCGAGCTGGCTGCACACTGAACTGAACAAAGACCGCAACTTCAAAAACTGGTTCAAGCACGGCCTGACCATTGCCACCCTCATGAACGGCTTCGAGCAGTTTGTGCTGCGTGGCCATATTCCCTGGACACTGCGCCGGGATAAGCCCGACCATGCTTACCTGAAGCCTGCGTCTGAGTGCAAGCCGATTGAGTACCCAAAACCCGATGGCAAGCTGACATTTGACCGTTTAAGTAGCGTGTTCATCAGCAACACCAACCATGAAGAGCAGCAGCCATCGCATTTAACTCTGAAGGATGCGTCGGTGCCGGTTCAAGTCAACTTGGCGAAATACGCGGGCCCAGAGGCGCGTTACTGCCCAGCCGGTGTCTATGAGTTCGTAAAGAACGAAGACAACACCGACCGGCTGCAGATCAACGCCCAAAACTGCGTGCATTGCAAGACCTGTGACATCAAGGACCCAACGCAAAATATTGTGTGGGTAACACCCGAAGGCGGCGGCGGTCCGAACTACGCGGGCATGTAAGGCTAGAATACGATCCGTCAGGAGAGAGCCCTCCCCGAGGGGGCCGCCGAAGGCGCAGGACCGCTGATTGCAGCAGTTTGAACGCTCAGGCAAAAGGACTGACAAACGTGGATCGGCTGCCCAGTCGGTCTACGATTCCCCACTGGAGAGAGGCCGCTTCCACCCAACCGGTGAAGCAGCCCACCGAAGGAGCAAACCGCAGTCTGCGCACCCTGTGAAAACAGCGTGCGTGCAGGCCCGGCGAATCTCTCAGG
>CAJASG010000620.1 GCA_903944555.1 uncultured beta proteobacterium | reverse complement strand
GGCACGCACCTGCCCATCATTGCGATTACCGCCAACGCCATGCAAGGCGAAGCCCAGCGCTGCCGCGAGCGCGGTATGGACGACTACCTGAGCAAGCCGCTGCGCATGAATGAGTTGGGCCCGATGCTGCACAAATGGCTGCCGCTGGAGGCTGGCCCTCCCGTTCGCCTTGAGCCTGTCGAAGGGGTGGTAGATACAACAACCTTCCCCCTCTGGAACCCCGCCACCTTGAGCGAGCTGGTCGGAGACAACCCGGGCATGCACCAGCGCTTGCTGGCGCGGTTTTTGGACAACGCGCAAACCCAGGTTGCGCAGATCACCGCTGCCGCTGCGGTAAACGACACCGCCGCGCTGGCCGGGGTGGCGCACACGCTCAAGTCAGCTGCCCGCTCGGTGGGCGCGCTGGCGCTGGGCGAGCTGTGCCAGCAATTGGAGACCGCCGGCAAGGCGGGCGAGCCCCCCCAATGCCAGCAACTGGCAGCCGGTCTGGAAGCCGCGTTCAGTGCTGCCAGCGGGGAAATTAATGATCATTTAGGCCGCTAGCGCACGTGCCATAAGCGTAAGCAGCTATCAAAATAAGAGCACCAATTCTTCATAAAAATCACGCCCATGATCTGGACCAACTTCTTCAATCGCTCCGACGACCTCAGTCTGTTGGTGCTCAGCGCGTATGACGGCCAACTGGTGGCGCTGTCAGTTCTGATTGCTATTGCGGCTGCGGTGCTGAGCCTGCATGTGGTCGGTGTGGCCCAGCGGGCGGTAGATGCGCGGTTGCGCAGCATCGCTGTGACCAGCGGCGCTTTGGTGCTGGGCGTGGGGGTGTGGTCGATGCATTTCATTGGCATGCTGGCCCTGCGCCTGTGCGCTACGGTGAGCTATGACCTGCCGCTCACCCTGGCCTCGGTGTTGCCCGGCCTGTTTGCGGCCTGGGTTGCACTGCGGCTACTCATTGGCACCGAGGTATCCAACCGACAACTGGCGGTGAGTGGTGTGCTGGTCGGCGCTGGCATTGGCGCCATGCACTACCTGGGGTCCCCTCGTTTTCAGTGCAATAACTGGCGGTACGCAAAGCTAGCACTGGCGCGGGGGTGGTGTTGGTAGATCGTTGACTTCATTGGTTTTCCTGTTCACTTTCCAAACGGGTATCGTGGCCTCCCACTTTTGAGGTTCACGATGCAGGGTTGGCAGACGACGTTTTTGGGCTTGCACGAGCTGCCCCGCGATATCAGCGACTTCGAGATGAAGGCGTTTTTCACGTTCGATGGTGCTGAGCGCGAGGCAATCAGCACGCGCCGCGGTGACGCTCACAAGCTGGGCTTGGCGCTGCACATCGGTTTCCTGCGCATGAGTGGCCGCTTGCTTTATGCGTTTCGGGTGATTCCCGTCTTCCTATGGCGCCACTTGAGCGAGGAACTTGGCATTGCCACCCCTGATGTGGCTTCGCTGCGCACACTGTATGGCCGTGAAAAGACGCTGTTTGACCACCAGCAGCTGGCCTGCACGGTCCTGGGTTTTCGCTGGATGAGCGAGCACCAACGCCGCTCCCTGGTGCGTGAACTGCGGGACGAAGTGGCCCGTTGCGCCGACCGCGATCAACTGCTGGTGAGGGCCCGCCAATGGTTGTACAAGAACAAGCTGGTGATCGTGCACGAGCGAGCCATCCGGTCCTTGATTGCGAGCGCACTCACCCAGCTCGAGGCGGAAACAGGTGCCGCCATCGCCGCCAGCGTCGATGCAGCAGCCCTTGATCGGTGGCGAACCACGGTGGCAGAACTGCGCCCAGATGGGCAAACCCAACAAAGCTGGCTGTGGGCAGCACCGGCCAAGCACTCAACCCGCCAAATCAGCGAGGTACTGGAACGCATCAACCTGCTGTACGCGCTGGACGTTCATAAACACCTGGCAGACATCCCCGATCTCATCTTGCGCCGCTACGCGCGCCGACTGGTCTCCAGGCCACCATCTGCCGGAGCCAAGATCAAGGAGCCAGCGCGCACCGTGGAGGTGGCCTGCTTTCTGCGGTACTGCCTGTTCACCACGACAGACCAATTGATTTTGATGGTTCAGCGCAGGATCGCCGATCTGTGGCGTCAGGCTGCCGCCGAGGTCCCCGCCACCGTCAACTGGGCCGCAATGTACAAAACGCTGCTGGGTGAAGTGGAGGCCTTGAGCGCCAATGTTGCCGTGCCCGATGTCGAACTACGGGCAGGTCTTGAAGCCTTGGTCACCGAAACCCAAAAACGCAAACCACCGAGCAGGGCCTCCCTGGTACGCGAAGGCTTGATAGATGGCATTCGACCCGTGCGGTCGCTGCTCGTCGCCATTGCAAAACTCCCGTGGCAGGCCACCGGCGAGCATCCGGCCATCGAATCCTTGGCCAAGCTGCAAGGGCTTTATCTCAAAAGTTCCAGAATGCTGCCCGACGATGTTGTGGCCCCAAGTCTGGGAAGGGTTTGGCAGGGTTCGATTTCTAGTCCAGACCGGGAGCGGGCGTTTCAGGCGTTGGAGGTGGGGACCTTGTTTGCCCTGCGCCGCGCGGTGCGCAATGGCTCGGTTTGGATCGAACACAGCCTGAGCTTTAGGGGCCGTGCACGCTTGTTCTTCACGGATGAGCGCTGGAAAGACGAGTCCAAGAAGCACTATGCCCGTCTACCCTTGCCAGGCAAGGCGGCCACATTCTTGAAGCCATTACTGGAAAGAGTAACTGCCGGTGTAGAGGCGGTGGCCGAGGCGGCGCGCTGTGGTGCACTGCGCGTCGACGATGAGCTCCATCTCTCAGCTCTCCCCGCTGAAGACGAAGACCCAGAAGTGACCAAGCTACGGGCAGCTCTGGATCACCGTATTGGTGAGGTGCAGTTACCAGAAGTGATTCTGGCCGTTGACGCTCAGGTGCGATTTAGCTGGATCATGCTCGGGCGGGAGCCGCGCTCTACCGACGAGTTGCTGATGGTCTATGCCGGCATCATGGCCCACGGCACCAGTCTGACGGCTGTCGAGTGCGCGCGCATGATCCCACAACTGTCTGCCACCAGCATCCGCCAGGCCATGCGCTGGGCGCGGGACGAACGTCGCCTGAGTCAGGCCTGCCAGGCGGTATTGGAATTCATGCAACGCCACCCGATTGCTGCCACTTGGGGTCGCTCGGATTTGGCGTCGTCTGACATGATGAGCATGGAGACCACCAAACGGGTTTGGCAGGCCCGACTCGACCCCCGGCGCAATACGCCTTCCGTCGGCATTTACTCCCATGTGCGGGACCGTTGGGGGATCTTCCACGCCCAGCCGTTCGTGCTTAATGAGCGCCAGGCGGGCGTGGCCATCGAAGGCGTCATCCGCCACGAGCGGCTGGAGACCAGTCAACTGGCGGTGGACACCCACGGCTACACCGACTTTGCCATGGCGCTGGCCAAGCTGTTGGGCTTTGATCTGTGCCCGCGGTTGAAAGAATTGAAGCAGCGACATCTGTTCGTGCCTCGCGGTACCAAGGTGCCAGAAGAGATAAAGGCAGTGTGCGAGGCCAACATCGACATTGCCTTGATCGAAAAGCATTGGGACAGTCTGGTGCACTTGGCAGCATCCGTGATGAGTGGCCATGCCAGTGCGGTGGCAGCTTTGGCACGGTTTGGCTCTGCCGCCCAGGGCGATCCGATCTATGACGCTGGCGTGCAGTTGGGTCGATTGCTGCGAACGACGTTCCTGGCGGACTACTTTGTTAAGGACGCTTTCAGAAACGAATTGCGCCGGGTGCTCAATCGAGGTGAGGCGGTCAATGCGCTCAAGCGGGCAATTTACACCGGCCGGATCAGCCCGGCGCAAGCCAAACGTGTTGATGAAATGCAGGCCGTGGCCGACGCGTTGAGCCTGATGGCCAACATCGTGATGGCCTGGAACACAACGCAAATGCAGGCGGTACTGGATCGCTGGTCGAACCGACGCCAAGTAATTCCGCCGGAGTTGATTGGGAAGATTGCTCCCACCAGGCTGGAGAGCATCAACTTGCGGGGAGTGTTTCGCTTCCCAGTTGACCGTTATGCCGATCAAATCCTGCCCTCGCAGGGTGCGCCGATAACTGGGACCAATGGGTGAAACCGATCACGGTTTGACGCCACGAATCATGGATTTGAAAGTGAACAGGAAAACCAATGAAATCAACGATCTACCAATACCACCCCCGCGCCAGTGCTAGCTTTGCGTACCGCCAGTTATTGCACTGAAAACGAGGGGACCCCTGCTTGAGCCCGTCAGGCAAGGCAACCCAATCAGCGAACTGAAGCTCAGCTTTTGCTTTCCGGGCAGCGCCTGCGAACGTCAGTTCACCTCATTCGCCGTTGTCGGCTATGGGCTCGAAGTTCGCGCCCGTGGCCGGCAGCAATGCGGTCACCCAATTTGATAAAGGGTCCAACGTCAAGTTTCGGGCGAACAAATTGAGGAACCGGCTGGCTCTTGATGGCCAGGTGCGGTCTTTCGAATTTTCTGTCTGCCCTCCGCAGCAGGAACATAGGAGGCTCAGCGGCTTGCAATTTGCTTGCTCGATACCCACCTCTCAAAAATGCGGGCCGCAAGTCCGATCCCTTCAGGTGAAGTCCAAAAAGCAACTGGTGGCGATAGCTCCCCTTAATCCCGCTGTCAGGTAGCAGAGTCAAAATTGCCTGTGTTGGAATGAGGCAAAAAAATGATTGAAGATAGTATTTACTTTAAAGCAGTGAATGAGAAATTTCCGAACATCGGGAAGAAAATTAGTCTGTTTTGGGGGCATCCCGAATTCGTTACTCTGATACATGAGTTGCAGCACGACACCGGGGACAAACTGCGCGTTGGATTTCCAGCAGCGGTGCTGGTGGCGTTGCACGAATTGGAAGTTGATCACAACATGATTTATCCACACTTGGCGCGGCAAGATAAGAACATTTGGACTATTGATGGTTTCTAGGCCGCTACGCAACCCTGAGATGGGGTGCAGCTTTGCACACCAAGTTAATCGGTCATTTGGAAACAGCTGACGTCTGCTCCCGTGGCACACCTGACCCACAACCGAAACGCGCGACCGGTTGAATCCAAGGCCAAGTGAGGTCCTCCAAATTTTCAGTCTGACCCTCAGCAGAAGACATAAAGCGGTCACCCAAAGGGCTCCCCAGCGCAATTTCAGGATTCGTTAAGACCAGCCTTGTTGGCGCAGCACCCCTGACTGTCAATTTTCGGCCGGCGACTACATGGTGGATCAATCAATGTGTTGGATGACATGGAGTTCCGCTAACTTTTCGGAATCGTTGGAGTCAACGATTCGGCAATTTCCTGGCAAATTCTGAGGGCAGCTTCAAATTCAAGTCCTTGCATGGTGGCTTCCAATGCTTCCAAAGGTTCAGGGACTACAACGGTCAACACTTCCCGCAGCTCTGCCAATCGCTGCAGGGCTACGAAATCTGCATTTTTCAAGAGCTCTGAAAGCTCCTCTATGGCCAGTCTTGCCGAGTGAACTTCTTCAATGGGGTTCTAAGCCCAAACCGGCGGAAATTTCAGACGCCGATCCGATACCGGTATTGCAAGGTGTTGATCTACATTTTTGGGCTTTGTGCAAAATCTGGTGGAATCGGCAGTGGGCGGATTTTGGTGCCGATCCTGGTACCTGGTTGGAAAGATTTTTCACCATGCGGGATCAATAGCACTGAAGTAGCGACTTGAAGGGCAGGTCTGGAGAAAACTGGCCGGCTCCTGCAGGCCAAAAGCGGGTCTACACGACAGTCTGCTTTCTGGTGGACCAGCTCAACGCCCGTCAGTTGCCGTTCGTGGCATTCAGCAACGTGCTCCAAAGCCGTAGTCGATAGTTCGGATTGACCTCTCCGATTGCAGTCATTGGATTGAAGTTGAGATTTTTTCCCTGCCAAAAACTGCTGGTGCAATGCGGATCCAGGTACAGCGTCTCTCATGCAACAGGTGGGGAATGTTTCGGATTCTTGTTACCTGATGGCTGAGATTGTCCATTTCGGATCATAAAAACGACTCTAACCCACCATGGCAACAATCGGGGCGATGGCTGTGGCCCACCTGAAACTCCCTTTGGTGGCCATGTCGCGAAAACGGTAGTGTGTAACGAAAAACAACACGCGGTACAAACAACCGGAATGATCATGTGCTGGACGTGACCGTTGGCCTGGATCTGCCTTTTTTATGCATAGGCGGTGTCAGCGCCGTCTGTTGCAGATCAGGTGATGACCGGCAACGTGGCAATGGTCCTCTGAGCGAACATTGCCAGTAAGGCAGGGCCGCGACGCAAGGCATGTCACCATACTGGTCATTTAGCCTTGCGGCGCGGCCCGTTCGCATTGATCGGTTGATATAGTCATTCCAGTTTCTTTTGAGATCAATACAGCATGTTCAGTACGCATTACCTGACCGCCCTCCTGGCGCCCCAATCTGTAGCGGTTATCGGGGCCTCGGAAAATCCGAACTCCACGGGGGCTGTCATTTTCAGGAATGTCTTGGCCAGCGGATACAAAGGTGCATTGTGGGCAGTTAATCCAAAATACAGCGAAGTCCTTGGTCAACCGTGCGTCGCATCGATCGAAGAGTTGCGCGGCCCCGTTGATCTGGCCATCATCACAACAGCGCCCCGAACTATCCTGAAGCTCGTTGAGCAGTGCGGTCGCGCCGGGATACGTTATGCCATCCTCGTTACCAATTTGGCCAGTATCGGTGCCAGTAGTGGCGCCCTGGAACGCCGCGTACAGGACGCTGCGCGAACTTATGGGGTCCGCCTTCTGGGCTCAAATTCTCTGGGCATCATCCGTCCACAAATCAAGCTCAATGCCACCTTCACCGCGATAGATGCTACTGTGGGTGAGTTGGCCCTTGTAGCCCAGTCCGGTGCCATGTGTGCATCGGTGCTGGACTGGGCAACAATGAACAAGATTGGCGTCTCATCGGTCGTCGCGTTGGGCACAGCAATTGATGTCGACTTTGGGGACATTCTCGATTACCTGGTCTTTGATGACCGTACTCGACACATCCTGATGCACGTCGAGCGAGTTCGCAACGCCCGTCACTTCATGAGCGCTTTGCGCTCTGCCGCTCGCATCAAACCTATCATCATGCTCAAATCGGGCAGTAGCTTGGCCGGTGACCAGGAAGACGATTCCGATCGGACGCAGGCGGCCTTTAGTCTCAGCGTCTTTGACGCCGCAGTCCGCCGCGCCGGCGTGGTTCGGGTGCAAGGCATCAGCCAGCTTTTCTTTGCTGCCAAGGCGCTGGCCTCGGGATTTCATCCGCGCGGCAATCAACTTGCTATCATCAGCAATGGCACAGGGCCGGGTGACATGGCAGCGGCTTATGCCGATCAGTTGGGCATTCCGCTGGCCAAGCTCAATGTCGAGACGGTCACTGCCATGAAGGCATTCCTGCCGAAAGATTGGGCGGGCCATATTCCGATTGATCTCGGAGGCGATGCCAACCCTGAACGCTACCTGGCGACAATTCGTGCGCTGGCGGGCGACCCGAATGTTCACGCGATCCTGGTGGTCCTATCGCCTTTGGCTTTGGCACAACCGCAAGAAGTTGCCCACGGGATTGTCGAGATCAGCAAAATTCAGAGGATCACTATTTGTTGCTGCTTCATGGGCGGTGGGCAGATCGCACAGGCACGCAAGATATTGGAAGACGCTGGCATTCCGGTTTTTCGGACCCCAGAAACTGTCATCCAATTGTTTCACAACATTTCAAAATACTATCTGCATCAGAAGCTACTGCAGCAGACGCCGAGTTCGACGAGTGCCCCGGAAAGCAGAGGCAGCAACAACGCGAAGTCATTGGTTGACGCGCTGCTGAGCGAACGTAGGCAAGTCCTGTCGACGATTGAAGCCAGGGCATTGCTACGCACCTTTGGCATCCCCGTGCCACAGACCGTGCTGGCGCACAACGCCACCGAAGCCATGTTCCTAGCCGAACAGATTGGCTTTCCGGTATCGATGAAGATAGACGCGCCGAGCCTTGAGTACAAGCACGAAGACGGCGGGATTCGACTTGATATCACCACCGCCGACGCGGTGCGTATCGCTTTCAACGACATTGTTGACACGGTACGCAAGATTCACCCGGATACGAACGTTATTGGCGTCACCATTGAGCCGCATATCGACCGTCCGCACGCCAGGCAATTGCGGATCGGTATTGTCCGCGATGCGACTTTTGGACCAGTCATCACTTTTGGCGCCGGTGGGCATAATGCCGGCTTTTTCCGCGACCGCGCGGTTTCCCTTCCTCCACTGGACAACTTTCTAGCTCGTGACCTGATCGACCAGACGCTGGTTTCAAAAAGTCTGGGTCAGTTTCGCCACTTTCCGCCTGCCGATCGTGATGCTTTGGAGATGGCTTTAGTCGGTATTTCAAACATGGTTTGCGAACTACCCTGCATTAAGGAGCTTGAAATCAACCCGTTTACTGTTGATGAAAATGGGGCGGTTGCGTCAGAAGTACGCATTGTGATGGACCTAAACGCAGGAAGCGGCGTCAATCGATATGCCCACATGGCCATCCATCCTTACCCGGCCCATCTCTGCCAAAAATGGCAAACCTCTGACGGCACCGTCATCACGATTCGCCCTGCGCGACCTGAAGACGCGATCCTTGAACAGGAATTTGTGGCATCTATGTCTGACGAGTCCCGACGTTTTCGCTTTATGGAGTCGTCTCAGGATATATCGCCGAGTTTAATTGTTCGCTTCAATCAGGTTGACTACGATCGAGAAATGGCACTGCTTGCCACGATAAGTGATCAGGGCAAGGAACGTCAAATTGGCAACGCTCGGTACAGCCAGGCAGCGGATGGGGAATCGGTGGAGTTCGCGTTGGCAATTGACGATGCATGGCAAAAGATTGGACTGGGTCGCCGTTTGATGGATGCCATTATTGATTGTGCGCGCGCAAAATCTTATCGATTTATCATTGGAGATGTTCTTTCGGACAACGAAAAGATGCTGCGACTGATGACCGGCCTGGGATTTTCTATTCTCCCGCATCCAGACGGATATTCCATGAAAAGGGTACTTAAACCGCTGGATAACTAACGGGCGCAATAAAGAGTTGGCCTGATATGACCAAAGGGGCTGCATGATGATGGCGCACGCAGCTACCTGGTGGAGCGCGGCCACAAGATTCTCGCCCGGATCCTATGCAGTGGGTCCGAAATTTTGAACGGCGAGATAAGTGAGGACGCTGGGCACAACGCCTAGCCAAAGACGGCTGGTCAGATGCGGCACTTGGCAATATTGACATCGTGGTATCGGCTCTGTCCTCCAACATAGTTAACCGCGCTTGACGGCTATCAGTGGCTTGACCTGTGGTGCCTGCACCGTGGGCCTATGGTCTTCGGCCTGTGCCAGCGGCGGCACCTCTTTCAGAGTGGCGATGCAGCGCAGCGTCAAGTCCTGATACGTCTCGGTGCCGGTTCGCTTCCAGGCAATTTCTTCGTCCTTCAATGCGCGTATCAGTTTGGCGGGAACGCCGGCTACCAGGGTCTGCTCCGCCACCTTCATGCCCGCAGGCACAAACGCACAGGCGGCCACGATGGCACGCTGCCCGATCTCGGCCTCGTCCATCACCACCGCGTTCATACCCACCAGCGCATCGCGGCGCACTGTGCAACTGTGCAACACGGCGCCATGGCCGATGTGGCCGTTTTCTTCGACCAGCGTGTCCTGCTGCGGAAAGCCGTGCATGACGCAGTTGTCCTGCACATTGGCGCCAGCCAGCAGAACGATGCGACCGAAGTCGCCGCGCAAGCTGGCATTCGGCCCCACGTAGCAGTTCGGTCCGATGTGCACATCGCCAATCAGCACCGCGGTGGGATGCACATAGGCGCTGGGGTGCACTACGGGGATCACCCCTTCAATGGAATAGCAGGGCATCGCGTTCTTACGTGCGCTTGGCAACCAGGGTCAGAATGTCGTAGCTGGCCACCAACTCGCCAAGCTGGTTGGTGACTTCCACATCCCACGCGACCACACCCTGCCCCACGCCTTTGGCGTCGACTTTATGGCGGTCGATCTTGCGCTTTGCGGTCAGGCGGGCCTGGATGGTGTCGCCAATGCCAACCGGTTTCACAAAGCGCAGCGTGTCGAGACCATAGTTGGCCAGCACCGGACCTGGTGCGGGAGAAACAAACAGGCCCGCGGCTGCCGACAGAACAAAGTAGCCGTGCGCAATGCGTTTGCCAAACGGCGAATCCTTGGCTGCCACTTCGTCAAAGTGCATGTAAAAGTAGTCTCCCGAAATGCCACCAAAGGCTACGATGTCGGCCTCACCTACGGTGCGGCGGTGCGTCAGCAGCGAGTCGCCAATTTTCAGATCTTCAAAGTAACTGCGGAAGGGGTGCACGACGGTGTCGTTGACCTTGGCACCACGTACATGCTCGCCGGTGACTGCCGCCAACATGGTAGGCGAGCCTTGCACGGCAGCGCGTTGCAGGTAATGCTTCACCGCGCGCAGGCCGCCCAGTTCTTCACCACCACCGGCGCGCCCCGGGCCGCCATGCTTGAGCGTGGGCAGGGGTGAGCCGTGGCCGGTGGATTCCACTGCGGCTTCGCGATCCAGAATGTGCAGGCGGCCATGCCACGCCGCCATGACCGGAATAGCTTTCGCTGCAACGGCCGCATCATGTGTGACCAGTGTGGCGACCAGGCTGCCCTGACCGCGTGCGGCCAGAGCCAGCGCCTCATCCAAATCTTCGTATGCCATAACCGTGCTGACCGGACCAAAGGCTTCGATGGTGTGCACCGAGTCCACGTCCATGGGCTTGCGACAGGCCAGCAGCGTGGGCGCGCAGAAGGCGCCCTCGGCTGTGCCTTCGCCTATCCAATTTGCGGAACCGCTGTACACCAGCTCGGCATCCTGGCGCAGCAGCGCAATGCGCTCCGCTACGTCGGCCTGTTGTGCGTGCGACGCCAGCGGGCCCATGCGCACACGCTCGTCGGCCGGGTCACCCACGGCGATCTTGGCCAGGCGTGCGGCAACCTGCTCGCACACTGCATCCAAAAGTTTGGCGGGCACGATGGCACGACGGATGGCGGTGCACTTCTGTCCGGCCTTGACTGTCATCTCGCGCGCCACCTCTTTGACGAAGAGAACGAACTCTTCGTCATCGGGTGTGACGTCCGGCCCGAGGATGGCGCAATTAAGCGAATCGGCCTCAGCATTGAAGGGCACCGAGTTAGCAATTAGATTGGGGTGCACGCGCAGGCGCGCTGCGGTGTCGGCAGAGCCGGTGAAGGTCACCACATCGGCTCCGTTCAGGCGGCCCAGCAAATCCCCCGTGCCGCCAATCACCAGTTGCAAGCTGCCCTCTGGCAGGATGCCCGATTGCACGATCAGGCGCATAGCGGCTTCAGTCAGGTAGCTGGTCGCGCTGGCCGGTTTGCCGATGCAGGGCATTCCCGCCAGAAAGCTGGGCGCAAATTTTTCCAGTAAGCCCCAGACGGGGAAGTTAAAGGCATTGATGTGCACGGCCAAGCCGCCGCGGGGAACGAGCACGTGGGTGCCGGAGAAGCCACCCTTTTTTCCCAATGGGAAAGCCGGACCCTCATGCACCAGGTTGCCCGATGGCAACTCATTGCTGCCGATGGAGGCGTAGGCAAACAGGGTGCCGGCGGCGCCGTCAATATCGATCCAGCTGTCCACCTTGGTGGCACCGGTGTGGGCCGACAACGCATAGAGCTGCTCCTTGTGCTCCATCAGGTACTTGGCCAGGGCCTTGAGGCGCTGGGCACGCTCCTGGAAGTCCATGGCCATCAGGGCCGGGAGGCCCTTGCGGCGGGCGTGCTCCACGGCCTCACCAAAATCCAGCGCTTCGGCATGGGTGTGGGCCACGGTGGCGCCGTTGACGGCGCTGCGCAGTGCGCCCGCAGCTTGTGAGCCCTGCCAACGGCCGCCGATATAACTTTGAAGGGTTTGGGTCATGGTGTTTCTAAAAAATAGTGGTGCTTAGCGTTCGTCAAAACTGACTGTGACGGCTTCGCTGGTGGGGCGCGACTGGCAACTCAACACAAAGCCCTTGTCGGTCTCCCAGCTCTCCAGACCAAAGTTCTTGTCCATAGCGACGCTGCCGGTCATCACCTTGCAGCGGCAAGTAGCGCAGACGCCGCCCTTGCAGGAAAACGGCAGATCCAGCCCGGCAGCCATGGCCACGTCCAACACATGCTGTTCGGGGTTCATGTGCAGCGCGTGCGATTTACCATCCAGCACCACCGTCAAGGCAACCAGGCCACCGGCTGGCAGCTTCAGTTTGGCCACAGCGGCTTGGCGCGCTTCGGGGCTGAGTGTTTCCAGCACCGGCGAGGTAAAGCGCTCGGTGTGGATTTGCTTTGCAGGCACGCCAGCAGCCAGCAAAGCCTTTTCAGTCACTTCGATCATGACCTCGGGGCCGCAAATAAACACTTCGTCCATGCTGGCCACGGGCAGCAGCGTTTCAATAATGCTATGTACCTTGGCGGCATCAATGCGCCCTTGCAACAGGTCCACCTCTTGCGCCTGGCGCGAGAGGATATGGATCAAAGTCAGGCGGTCGGCAAACCGGTCTTTCAGGTCTTGCAGTGCTTCGTTGAACATCACCGAGTTCATGCTGCGGTTGCCATAGACCAGGGTGAACTTGGACTCGGGTTGGTCTTCCAGCGTGCTGGCCATGATGGACAGAATCGGCGTGATGCCCGAGCCCGCAGCAAAGGCCACGCGGTGCAGCGCACGCGGGCGCTTGGACACGAAGCGGCCATCGGGCGGCATCACCGACAAAGTGTCACCGGCCTTGAGACTGTTGGCGGCCCAGTTGGAAAACACCCCACCCTCCATCGGACGAATGCCCACCACCAGTTCACGGCAGCGCTTGAGGTGGCTGTGGGTGGAGCAAATAGAGTAGCTGCGCCGCACATCGGCACCATTGATCTGGCTACGCAGCGTCAGATACTGGCCGGGCTGGAAGTCAAAGCGCGCGAGCAGATCGTCGGGCACGTTGAAGGCAATGGCGACCGAGCCAGCCGCCTCGGGGCTGATCCGGGCAATGCGCAGATCGTGAAAACGGGAAGTTGCAGTCATGGTGGTGCGTGTGGGAATGGGGTTAATAGGGTTTGAAGTAATCAAACGGTTCCATGCACTTCAGGCAGCGGTACAAAGCCTTGCAGGCAGTCGACCCGAAGTGCGAAATCTCGGTGGTGTTGTCAGAGCCACATTGCGGGCAGGCCACGGTTTCCCGTTCCACCAGACCCTTGCCTGCAACTTTGCGAGTGGCGAAGGACACCACCTGCGCATTGGCAGCCGCAGCGCAGGCGCTTTTTACAGGCGGTGCGATGCCGTAGGCACGCAACTTGTCGCGTCCCTCGGGTGTCATCCAGTCGGTCGACCAGGCCGGCGCCAGCTGCGTGATGACGCGTGCGGCCACGCCGGCTTGAGACAAGGCGTTGGCTACATCGTCTTCCATCTGGCCCATGGCCGGGCAGCCGCTGTAGGTGGGGGTAATCACCACCTCCAGACCATTGGGACCCTGGCGCACGGCGCGCAGAATGCCCATCTCGCGCAGGTTCACCACCGGGATTTCCGGGTCGGTCACCGCCTCAAGCAGTTCCCAGATGGCATGGTGTTCCTGCGTCTCCAAGCTTTGCTTCAGCGGGCCATCAGGTAAACCTTGCAATACGCCTGGCAGCAACGGCAGACTGTTGGAGGTGGCATTCATTGGCATGGCAGTTACCAAACAGCTTCGGGATGGGCACGCGCCAGGCTTTGCATTTCTGCCAGCACAAAGCCCAGGTGCTCGGAGTGCACACCCTGCTTGCCGGTGGTGACAAAGCCGGTGCTGGCCGGGACCTTCAGGGTGGCGGCCTGCAACGTGTCGCTGACCATGGCTTCCCACTCGGTCTTGAACGCTGTCACATCGGTACCGGCCCCCGTTTTGACGGCCGCGGTTTCCATGGCGCTGGCGGTCCAGAACTCTTGCGTAAAGGGCATCAGGTAATCAAACGCTACTTGCATACGGTCATGCGATGCGTCCGTACCATCACCCAGTCGTAGCACCCAGTCGTGCGCGTGGCGCAGGTGGTACTGCACTTCCTTTAGCGACTTGGAGGCAATGGCGGCAAGCTGCGCATCGGTTGACGTTGCCAGTGCCGCCCAAGCCTGCACCATTAGTGCGCTGTACAAAAAGTTGCGTGCGATGGTGACCGCATAGTCCCGATCGCCACGGGAGGTCGGCAGGGTTGCGGTGCTGTGCGGCAGTTCCAGCAACGTGTAGTTTTTAAAGTCGGGCACGTCACGGAAGTAGGCCAGCAGGTCTTCGCTGCTCTTGCCGTCCTTGCGCACGGTGGCCACATGCTGATATAGCAACCTAGCCTGACCGATCAAGTCCAAACTGTTGTTGGCAAGTGCCAAGTCTTCTTCCAGGATGGGGCCGTGTCCGCACCACTCGGCATTGCGCTGACCCAGGATCAGGGCGTTGTCTGCCAGGTGCAGCAGATAGTCTTGGTATGAGGCCATTACATGTGCCCCACTTCTTCAGGGATGTCATAGAAGGTGGGGTGGCGGTAGATCTTGTCGGCGGCCGGCTCGAACAGTGCGTCCTTGTCTTCCGGTGCGCTGGCGGTGATGGACTTGGAGGGCACCACCCAGATGCTCACGCCTTCCTGGCGGCGGGTGTACACATCGCGTGCCATTTGCAGGGCGTGCTGCGCGTCCGATGCGTGCAGACTGCCGCAGTGCTTGTGCTCCAGACCTTGCTTGCTGCGGACAAATACTTCCCAGAGGGGCCAGTCTTTCAATGCGGTGGTGTTCATGCTGCTTCCTTTTGTGTTTGGGGTTGGTGTTTTTGGGCGTATGCCAGGGCTGCATCGCGCAACCATTGGCCATCGTTGTGGGCTTTGACGCGGGTCGCCAAGCGCTCTTTGTTGCAGGGGCCGTTGCCGTTGACCGTGCTCCAGCACTCGTCCCAGTCAATCTGGCCGTAGTCGTGATGCTGGCGCTCTTCGTTCCACTTCAGATCGGGATCTGGTAGCGTCACGCCCAGCACGCGCGCTTGCGGAACGGTCGCGTCAATGAACTTCTGGCGCAGGTCGTCATTGCTGATGCGCTTAATGCCCCACCGCATGGCCTGCTCGCTGTGCGGACTGTTCGCATCCGGCGGACCAAACATCGCAAGACACTTCCACCAGAAGCGGTTCACTGCGTCCTGCACCATGGCCTTTTGCTCGGCCGTACCTTGCATCATTACCAGCAAGGCTTCGTAGCCTTGGCGCTGGTGAAAAGACTCTTCCTTGCAGACGCGGATCATGGCGCGCGCATACGGGCCATAAGAGCAGCGGCACAGCGGGATCTGATTCATGATCGCCGCGCCATCCACCAGCCAGCCAACCACACCCACATCAGCCCAGTTGAGGGTCGGGTAGTTGAAAATGGAGCTGTACTTGGCTTTGCCACTGTGCAGGTCAGCCAGCATCTCGTCACGGCCCTGGCCCAGGGTTTCGGCAGCGCTGTACAGGTACAGGCCGTGACCACCTTCGTCTTGCACCTTGGCTATCAGAATCGCTTTGCGTTTGAGGCTGGGCGCACGGCTAATCCAGTTGCCCTCTGGCAGCATGCCGACGATCTCGCTGTGCGCATGCTGGCTGATCTGGCGCAAAAGCGTTTTGCGATAGGCCTCGGGCATCCAGTCTTGCGGTTCGATCTTGCCGTCGGCATCAATGCGGGTGTTAAAGCGCTTTTGCGATTCGGCGTTCTCCAGCGAGACCGGCTGGCTGGCTGGCTTCTGGCCCGGCTTTTCCTGCACGTTCAGTGATTGGGTATACATCTGCTCTCACTCCTTGGGGGTTATCAGTGGGTTAAAGGTTTATCCAAGCGGGGGACCGCTTGTCGAGAAATGCCGACACGCCATCACGTGCCTCTTCGGTGCGGCGCTGGCGCGCAATGCGCTGCGCCGTTTCTTCCAGCGTGCGCTCATCCAGTGGTTGGCCATTCACAGCCGCGATCAACTCTTTGGCCGCCTTCTGCGCCAGTGGGCCACCGATGAGCAAAGGCTTTACCAGAGCGGCTACCGCCGCATCCAGATCCTCCAACGGTGCGACTTCATGCACCAGACCAATGGCCAAAGCGCGCTCGGCACTGATCCGCTCGGCCGACTGGAAGTAGCGCAAGGCCTGGCGTGGCCCGATGGCGCGCAGCACATAAGGACTGATGACCGCCGGGATAATGCCAAACTTCACCTCGGAGGTGCTGAACACCGCGTCCGAGCTGGCCACCGCCATATCGCAAGCGGCAGCCAGTCCGGTGCCGCCGCCCAAAGCCGCGCCCTGTACTCTGGCAATGGTGGGCTTGGACAGGGTGGAGAGCGAACGCAGCATGCGGGCAAAGCGGCGCGCATCCTCCAGGTTGTCCTGCTCGCTGGCAGTGGCCGCACGGCGCATCCAGTTCAGGTCGGCACCGGCCGAGAAGTGCGGCCCGCGCCCACCCAGCACCACTACCCGCACGCTGTCATCCTTTTCCAGCAAGGCACAGGCGCGGGTGAGCTCGTCTATGAGTTGCTCGTTGAAGGCGTTGAGCACTTCAGGCCTGGCCATCCAGAGGTTGGCAACCGGGCCGGTGTGTTCGATGGTGAGGGTTTCAAACATGGTGACGTGCTGCTGTGATGCAAGGTTTACTTGGACAGAACCCATTCGCCGTTCTTGATTTCGAACATGCGAAAGGCTGAGAGGTCCAGGCCCATGTGGTCAGTGGCCGACATATTAAAAATGCCGCCGGTGCCGACAAAGCCCTTGGTGGCCTCAAGAGCATCGCGCACCCGGGCCTTGTCGGTGGATCCGGCACGCTTGATGGCGTCTACTGCCAGGCTCAGGCCGTCATAGGCGTAGCCACCAAAGGCCGACACATCGGTCTTGTACTTGGCCATGAAGGCCTTGGTGTAACCTTCGGCCACTGGGCGCTGCGGGTCGTTGGCCGCCAGTTTGTCCGGTGCCAGCAGGGCCGAGGTGGGCAGTCGCACACCCTCGGCGGCAGGGCCGGCCAGCTTGATGAAGTCGTCCGACGCCACACCGTGGGCGTGGTACAGCGGCAAGGTGATGCCCAACTGCTTGTAACCCTTGGTGGCAATGGCTGGACCCTGTCCCAGGCCGAAGATGAACACGGCTTCAACCCCGGGCGTGTTGCGAATCTTGGTGAGCTGCGGGCCCATGTCGGTGTCCTTGGGGCCGTAGGTTTCATTGGCCACCAAGGTGATGCCGTACTTGCCGGCAACGCCTTCGGTTTCTTTGCGGCCGGACTGGCCAAATCCGCTGGTCTCGGACAGCAAGGCCACCTTGCTAATGCCGCGCTTTTTCATATCTTCAAAAACTTTTTCGGCAGCCATGCGATCAGTGTGCGGGGTCTTGAAGACAAACTTCTTGACCGGCTCGATGACGACCACGGCACCTGCCAGCGAGATGAAAGGGATGCCAGCCTTCTCGACCAGCGGCGCCATGGACATCGTGGCACCGGTAGTAGTGCCACCGACAATGATGTCCACCTTGTCATCGTCAATCAGGCGCTTGCCGAAGCCGTTGGCCTTGCTCGCATCGCTGCCATCGTCGTAGTGGACCAGTTCCAACTGGCGGCCCAGAACTCCACCTTTTTTGTTGATGTCTTCCACCAGCATCTGCAGGGTCTTGAGTTCGGGGTCACCCAGGTAACCGGCAGGGCCAGTCACGGACAACACGGAACCGATCTTGATCGGGTCTGCAGCAAATACCGTGCAGGCCGTGAGAACCAGGGTGCCTGCGGTAACGAGTTTCTTGAAGCGTGAAATCATGGGAAGTCTCCTTTTGGTGGTTGGAATCAAATTTTTTCAATAACCATGGCGATGCCCTGCCCCACGCCGATGCACATGGTGCACAGTGCGTAGCGGCCATTACGGCGGGTCAGTTCGTACATGGCTGTGGTGACCAAGCGCGCACCGCTCATACCCAGTGGATGGCCCATGGCGATGGCGCCGCCATTCGGGTTGACGCGGGCATCGTCGTCCGCCAGTCCCAGATCGCGCAGCACGGCCAAGCCTTGGGCAGCAAAGGCTTCGTTCAGTTCGATCACATCCATTTGCGCTAGGCTCAAACCTGTTTGCTGCAGTACCTTGCGCACGGCGGGTGCGGGGCCAAAACCCATGATGCGCGGTGCTAGGCCGACGGTGGCCATGCCCAGCACGCGTGCCTTGGGTGTCAGGTTGTAGCGCGCGGCAGCTGTGGGTGAAGCAAGCAGTACGGCGCAGGCGCCATCGTTGACACCCGAGGCATTTCCGGCCGTGACCGAAAGATCAGATCCGTTAACGCCCTTGAGTTTGGCCAGCATCTCCAGTGTGGTGTCGGGGCGCGGGTGCTCGTCGGTATCGAAGACGATGGGGTCGCCCTTTTTACGCGGCATCACAACGGGCACCAGCTCGTCCATAAAGCGACCGGCCGCATGGGCTGCTGCCCAGCGCTGCTGCGAGCGCACGGCAAAGGCGTCTTGATCAGCGCGTGACACTTTGAAGTCTGCAGCCACGTTATCGGCGGTTTGCGGCATGGAGTCGACACCGTACAGGGCCTTCATCAAGGGGTTGACAAAGCGCCAGCCGATGGTGGTGTCAAAAATGGCCGCATTGCGCGAGAAGGCGCTTTCGGCCTTGCCCATCACAAAGGGTGCGCGCGACATGCTCTCCACGCCACCAGCGATCATTAATTGCGTTTCGCCCGACTTAATGGAACGCGCAGCCAGGCCCACGGCATCCATGCCTGAGCCGCACAGACGGTTCAGGGTGGTGCCGGGCACTTCCACCGGCAAGCCAGCCAGCAGGCCGGACATGCGCGCCACATTGCGGTTGTCTTCACCTGCCTGGTTGGCGCAGCCATAGAGGATGTCGTCCACAGCAGTCCAATCCACGGTGGGATTGCGCTGCATCAGCGCCTTCAAAGGCACAGCGCCCAGGTCATCAGGGCGCAGGGTGGCCAAGGCACCGCCGTAACGACCTATGGGCGTGCGGATAGCATCGCAAATCAGAGCATCAATCATGAATTCTTCTTTCAAACTAATTTTGGGCGTTCGTCGATTACGCGGCGGGCTTTGCCAGTAAGCGTGCGGGGGATGCCTTCAAAAGGCATGACCGTGATGCGGGTGGAGACACCCACGTTGGTCTTGATGTGGTGTTGCAGTTCTTTGGCAATGGCTGCGATCAAAAACTGGCTCAAATTGGCGGAGATCTCGCGCTGCACCTCGCAACGCACTTCGAGGTTATCCAGCGGGCCGTCACGAGTCAGCACCACCTGGTAGTTGCCCGAGAGGCGCTTGTCGCGCAGGATCTGCTCTTCAATTTGCGAAGGAAACACATTGACGCCACGCACGATCAACATGTCGTCCGATCGGCCGGTGATCTTGCCCATGCGACGGAAAGAGCGCGAGGTGGGTGCAAGCAGTCGGGTCAGGTCACGGGTGCGGTAACGGATGACCGGGAAAGCCTGTTTGGTAAGCGAAGTAAACACCAGTTCGCCGTCCTCCCCATCAGCAACAACCTCGCCAGTTTCGGGGTTGATGATCTCTGGGTAGAAGTGGTCTTCCCATATGACCGGTCCGTCTTTGGACTCGATGCATTCGCAGGCCACGCCCGGGCCCATCACTTCAGTCAGGCCATAAATATCGATGGCGTCAATGCCCAGCTTGCGTTCAATTTCAGAGCGCATGCCCTCACCCCAGGGCTCGGCACCGAAGATTCCAACCTTCAGCGAGATGTCTTCTGGCTTTACGCCCTGGCGCTCGAACTCTTCGGCAATTACCAGTGAGTAGGAGGGCGTGACCATGATGATCTGTGGCTGGAAATCCAGAATCTGTGCCACCTGCTTTTCGGTCTGCCCCCCGGACATGGGCACCACGGTGCAGCCTAGACGCTCAGCGCCATAGTGCGCACCCAGACCGCCCGTGAACATGCCGTAGCCATAGGCGTTGTGCAGCATGTCGCCCTTGCGGCCACCGGCGGCTCGGATGGAGCGCGCGACCAGATTGGCCCAGTTGTCAATGTCCTGCGCGGTATAACCCACCACGATCGATTTTCCGGTGGTACCACTCGATGCATGCAGGCGCACGATTTCCTCGCGTGGCACGGCAAACAGCCCGAACGGGTAGTTGTCGCGCAGGGCGATCTTGGTCATGAAGGGAAACTTGGACAGATCGGCCAGGGTCTTCAGGTCGTCCGGGTGAACACCCTTGTCGTCAAAGGCCTTGCGGTGAAAAGGCACGTTGTCATAGGCATGGCGCAGCGACCATTTCAGGCGCTCAAGCTGCAGCGCTGAAATTTCGTCGCGGCTGGCGGTTTCAATGGCTTCGAGTTCACCGGGCTGTGGAAATTTGACGGTCATGGTGTGTCCTGCAGGTTATGTTTTTATGCTTGAGTAAATGGCTGGCTCAGGCCTGCGCAAAGCTGGCAATCACCTCGCCCTGGATGCGCGCCGACTTGCCACGGAACAGTGCTACGGTCTTACCCGCTGCGGTGCTGACGCTGACGTCATAGACGCCGGCGCGCCGACCTTGCGCACGCTCGACGGCCACGGCGACCAGGCTGTCGCCCAGATGGGCCGGGGCCAGAAAATCGATGCTGCAGGCCGAAGCCACCGTGTTGAGGTTGTAGCTATTGCAGGCGTAGGCAAAGGCAGTGTCGGCCAGGGCGAACAGCATGCCGCCATGGCAAATGGCGTGGCCATTGACCATGTCCTGGCGCACCGCCATGGTCAGGCGCGAACTGCCGGGTGCAACCTCGGCAATCGCCATGCCCAGCGCCTGCGCGGCGTGGTCGCGCGACCACATGGCGGCAGCCGCGTCTTGCGCTAATTGCTGCGCCTCTGCGGGCGACAATTCGGGAGTGGGGGCGTGTTCAGTCATGGATGTTCTTTCCTTGATAAACCTGCCGCTGGATCAGCGGCGAAATGCGGTAACGGTCTTCGCCATAGCAGGCGTTTAAATGGGCCAGCACCCGCTGGATGACGGCTAGGCCCACCTGGTCGGCCCAGGCGAGCGGGCCTGCAGGGTAGTTCACGCCCAGGCGCATGGCATCGTCGGCTGCACGCGCCGTGCACACGCCCTGGTACACAGCGTCGGCAGCCTCGTTGGCCAGCATGGCGACCGTGCGCATGACGGCCAAGCCCGGCACATCGGCGAGGCGCGAGACCTGTGCACCACAGGCCTGCAACAGGGCGCAGGCGGCCTTGAATGCGGACTCGCTGCACTGGCCAGAATGGGCCATGGCGACGCGGGTGGCCTTGTGGTAATCCAGCGCCAGATCGATTACCACGGTATTGCCAATGCCGGCGTCAAAGGCGCGCTGGGTGGCGCTGCGGCCATCCGTCACGAACAGCACGGCGTCATCGGCTTCAGCAATGCGGCCGTCGATAGAAGCGGCACGGTCAAAGCTGACGCCAGCAGTTTGCAGGCGCGCGACCAGCGCTTGCGCTGCGGGGGCTTCGCCACACACCACGAGGCGCGTTGGTGCAGTGTGGCGCGGCTCGGTTTGTGGCAGGGGCTTGGCTGCCCCCTCGCGGTAGTCGTAATAGCCACGACCGCTCTTCTTGCCCAGGTATCCTGCATCGACCAGGTCTTGCTGGAACAGCGATGGGAGGTAGCGCGGGTCGTTGAAATAGGCATTCCAGACCGAGCGGGTCACGGCGAAGTTGACGTCCAGACCGATCATGTCCATTAACTCGAACGGCCCCATGCGAAAGCCACCGGATTCGCGCATCACCGCATCTAGTGTGGCGCAGTCTGCCGCGCCTTCGGTGCGCAGGCGCAAGGCTTCGGCATAATACGGGCGGGCCACACGGTTGACGATAAATCCGGGCGTTGACTTGGCGTGCACTGCCGTCTTGCCCCATGCTGTGGCCGTGGCAAACAGCGTTTCGGCCACGAGCAAGTCGGTCGCCAAACCACTGACCACTTCCACCAGCGCCATCACCGGCGCGGGGTTAAAGAAATGCAAACCGGCCAGACGCCGCGGATGCTTCAAGGCTGAGCCGATGGCGGTAATCGAGATCGATGATGTGTTGCTGCCAAAAATACAGTCGGCAGACACCAACGCCTCCAGGTCGGCAAAAAGGCTTTGCTTAACGGTCAGACTTTCCACAATGGCTTCGACCACCAGATCCACTCCTGCCAAGTCGCTGAGTTGCGTAACAGCCTGCAGACGTTGGGAGGCAGCCTGAGCCGCATCAACCGTGAGCTTTCCCTTGGCGGCCAACTTGTCAAGTTGCGCACGCAGGCCGTCAATCGCGGCCTGGGCGGCATCTGGTCGGTTGTCGAGCAGCAGAACCCGGTGCCCCGCCACCGCAGCCACTTGCGCAATGCCCGCACCCATCGCGCCGGCACCGACCACTGCCACGAGGGCGTCTTTGGAAAGAGCTTGGGTCATCACATCAGTTTCCAGTGAATCGCGGTGCACGCTTTTCCATGAAGGCGGCGACACCTTCGGCATAGTCGGGACTCCAGCCCAGTTCACGCATAAAGCCACCTTCCATCGAGAGTTGCTGCTCAAGCGTGTGCATCGGAGCAGCTTGCATTGCTTGACGCGTACGCACCAACGCCTTGGTCGGCATGCTCGCTAATTGCGAAGCCAGTGCAGCCACCGTGGATGCCAGCGCCGCGTCTTCTACGACCTGCCAAATCAGACCCCACTCGGCGGCCTTTTCAGCCGGCAGTTTGTCGGCCAGCAGGGCTAAGCCCATAGCGCGTGCCATGCCCACGCGTTGCGGCAGGAACCAGGTGCCGCCGGTATCCGGAATCAAGCCGATCTTGCTGAAGGCCTGTAAAAAGGAAGCGGACTTGCCTGCAATTACCAGGTCGCAAGCCAGGGCCAGGCTGGCACCTGCACCGGCAGCAACACCATTGACCATGGCCACAGTGGGTACGCGAAGATTTTGCAGGCGCAGGATCAGCGGCTTGTAGTTCTGCTCTACCACATTGCCAATGTCCGGCGCTGCGTTACCCATGACCATGTCGGGGTCGGCCAGATCCTGGCCGGCACAGAAGGCACGGCCAGCACCGGTAACCACCAGCACGCGAATGCTTTTGTCGGCTTGAATGCTGTCAAGTGCGTCGCGCAGTTCGGCGTGCATGGCGCCAGTAAAGCTATTGAGCTTGTCTGGGCGACTCAAAGTCAGACGGGCCACGCCGGCTGCGACGTCAAAGCGGATGTTCTGGTAGTCCATGGTGGTTCCTTAGACGTGGTAACGGCGCTGGATCACGCGGAAGCGATTGGCCACAAAAGCCGAGTCGCAATACGATGCATTGGCGGCCGGGTTGCCACCGGTGCCGTGGTAATCGGAGAAGGCCGATGACTGGTTGACAAACACGCCGCCGGTGAGGTTGATGGACAAGGCCACCTTCGCATTCCAGCTGGCTTGGGTCATCGCGTCGACCACCGCGCTGTGCGTGGAATACACCGCCAACGTCAGCGCGCCATGAATGCTGACGATGCGCTCGGCCAATGCAGTCGCGGCTGTGGTGTCGGCGGCTTTGACGACAAAGGTGATGGGCCCAAAGCGCTCTTCCATGTAGGCGGCCTCTGCACTGGCATCCACAGCCAACAGCACCGGCGAGCGCACCACGGCCTCGGGGAATTCGGGGTTGTGCAGGGTCTGCGCCGCACGCACCACGGTGCCGAGTGCGCCGCTGTTGGCGTGGTCAATGCGCGCCACGGTGGTGCTCGACTGGATGGCACCCAAGACGGCGCAAGCCACCTCGGGTTTTGCAAGGGCCGCGTCGATGGCTGTCGCCAGATCGGCACAGACTTGCTCATAGCTTTTGGGGCCTTCGTCGGTGGCAATACCGCCGGCGGGCACCACCAGCAACTGGGACGTGGTGCACATCTGGCCCGAATACAACGACAGGCTAAAGGCCAGGTTACGCAGCATGGCCTGGTAGGCATCCGTGGAGTCGATGACGATGGTGTTGACGCCCGCCAGCTCTGCATACACCTGGGCTTGGCGGCAGTGGTCTATCAACCAGGTGCCAAAGGTATTGCTTCCAGTGAAATCCACCGACTTGACGGCCGCGTGCGTGACCAGGGCTTGCGTGGTCTGCTGATTGGCGGGCACGCATAGGCTCACAAGGTCGGGGCTCAGGCCCGCATCAACCAGCACCGCGCGCAGAATGCGGACCGTGATGGCCGCCGGCAGAATGGCCTGCTCATGCGGCTTGACGATCACGGCATTGCCGGTGGCCAGGGCGGCGAACAAACCGGGATAGGTGTTCCAAGTCGGGAAGGTGCCACAACCGACCACGACCGCAACGCCACGGCCCACGATCTCGAAATGCTTTTGCATGCGAATCGGCGGGTTTTTGCCTTGCGGCTTTTCCCACAAGGTCTCGGTGGGCACAAAGCGCTGCTCGCGGTAAGCGTAGGCGACGGCTTCCAGACCGCGGTCCTGCGCGTGCGCGGCTCCCGCCTGGAAAGCCATCATCCAGCCCTGACCGGTGGTCATCATCACGGCATGGGCCAGTTCAAAACTGTTTTGGTTCAGACGCTCCAGCATCTCGATGCACAGGCCGGTGCGGCCCTGCACACCCAGTGACTGCCATTCCGGCATCGCGGCTTGGCCGGCGTCAATCAAGGCCTGGGGATCGCACACCGGATATTGCACGTCCAGTGCCACGCCGTAGGGCGAATGCTCACCACCGGCCCAGGTTTGTGTGCCGGGTTGCTGCAAGGCAAAGCGTTGTCCAAGTTGCGCGTCGAACGCGGTCTTGCCTTCGGCAGCAGCGGTCTCGCCATAGACCTTGGGGCTTGGCATTTCTGCATAGGCAGACCAGTAGCCGCGGCTGCTGATGGCGTCCAGTGCTGCCTGCAGCCGGGCTTGGTGCTTATCAAAGAGTGGATGGGTCATGGATTCGTCCTAATTAATCTGTCTTGAAATCGGCAAGCTGCGCAGGGGCTTACATGCCCAGGTAGGCGGCGCGCACTTGTTCGTTGTGGATAAGGGCTTCACCAGTGCCTGTTAGCGTCACCGCGCCGGTTTCCAACACATAGCCACGGTCGGCAATGGCCAGCGCGGCAAAGGCGTTTTGCTCCACCAGAAGAATCGTCATGCCCTGAGACTTCAGCGTCTTGATGACATTGAAGACCTCTTCCACCAGCAGGGGTGCCAGCCCCATGGAAGGTTCGTCCAGCAGCAACAG
>CAJASG010000619.1 GCA_903944555.1 uncultured beta proteobacterium | reverse complement strand
CGTGTGCTCTTCCGATCTCCATCAGTACCAGTTGCGGGTCAAATACCAAGGCCCGCGCCAAGGCCACACGTTGCTGCTGGCCACCTGACAGTTGGGCGGGGTAGCGCTCGCCCATGCCACCCATTTGCACCATCTCCAGGGCGCGCTTGACCTTGGCTTCGCGCTCGGACTTGCCAAGTTTTCGCACCGTCAGCGGATAGGCCACGTTGTCCGCAATCGTCATGTGCGGGAACAGGGCGTAGTTCTGAAACACCATGCCAAAGTTGCGCTTGTGCGGCGGCGTGCGGGTGATGGGTTTGCCGCTCAGAAAAATCTCGCCCGCGGTCGGTGACTCAAACCCGGCCAGCATCATCAGTGTGGTGGTCTTGCCCGACCCCGATGGCCCCAGCAGGGACAGGAACTCACCCGCCTGAATGTCGAGGTTGAGGTCGCGAACCACAAGGTTGCTTCCATCGTAGGTTTTTTGAACCCCCGCAAACTTCACAAGTGCATTGGTTGCCATATCGTGCCGAGATCCTGTAAAAATTAGCCCGCCTGAATGGCCGTCAGCGATGCGTCAATGATGGCCAAACCTTCATCCACGATGGCATCACTGGCGGTCAGTGGCACCAAAATCCGGATGACGTTGCCGTAGGTGCCGCATGACAGCAATATAAGCCCGCGCTTGGTGGCCTCGCCGCACAGGCGCTTGGCCAGGTCGGCATCGGGTTGGGACGGATTGCCATCCTTGCACAACTCGATTGCAATCATGGCGCCCAGTCCTCGCACGTCCACAATGCATTTGTTCTTGCTTGCCATGGCCTTCAGGCTGGCAGTCAGGCGTGTGCCGAGCTGGCGGCTGCGCTCCAGCAGGTTTTCTTTTTCAAACACGTCCAGTACCGCCAGCGCTGCGGCGCACGACATGGGGCTGCCGGCATAGGTGCCGCCCAGGCCGCCGGGGGCTGGTGCATCCATCACCTCGGCGCGGCCCACCACGGCAGAGATCGGGAAGCCACCGGCCATGGACTTGGCCATGGTGATCATGTCAGGTGCTACGCCACTTTGCTCTATGGCAAACCAGGTGCCTGTGCGGCCCGCACCGGTCTGGATTTCGTCGGCAATCAACAAAATGCCGTGCTGGTCGCACAGGGCGCGCAGGCGTTGCAAAAAATCACGGGGGGCGATATTGAAGCCGCCTTCACCCTGAACCGGCTCCACAATGATGGCTGCCACACGGCTGGCTTCCACGTCGTTCTTGAAAATGGATTCGATGGAGGCAATGGAGTCATCCACGCTGACACCGTGCGCGGCGTTGGGAAACTGCGCGTGGAAGATTTCGCCGGGGAAGGGCCCAAAGCCGGTTTTGTAAGGTGCCACTTTGCCGGTCAAACCCAGGGTCAACAGGGTGCGCCCGTGGTAGCCGCTGGTGAACGCGATGACGGCTGAACGCTTGGTGTAGGAGCGGGCGATCTTGACCGCGTTTTCAACCGCTTCAGAGCCGGTTGTTAAAAACAAGGTTTTCTTCTCAAAGTCGCCTGGGGCCTTGGCGTTGATGCGCTCGGCCAATTCCACATAGGGCTCGTAGGCCAGTACCTGAAAACAGGTATGGGTGTACAAGTCGAGCTGGGCCTTGACGGCTGCAATGATGGTCGGATGGCAGT
>CAJASG010000618.1 GCA_903944555.1 uncultured beta proteobacterium | reverse complement strand
TTTGCAGGGCTGTTTGTACCGCTCACTGTGCTGGTGCTGTGCTTCATCATGGGGTTACAAAATGCGGTGATCACCAAGATTTCCCATGCCGAGATTCGAACCACCCACGTCACCGGGCTGGTGACCGACTTGGGCATTGAGCTGGGCAAACTGTTCTACATCAACCGGCTCACGCAGGACGCGCCGGTCAAGGCCAACCGCAACAAACTTCGCATTCACTTGACCCTGATTGGCAGCTTCTTTGTCGGTGGACTGCTGGGGGCGATTGGCTTTAAGTCGGTTGGTTTTATTGCCACACTGCCCTTGTCCATTCTATTGACCTTGCTGGTATTGCGCCCCGTACTTGACGACGCAAAAAACTGGATTGAACCCCACTAAGCCCCATGTCCACCGCGCCCGCACATCCACCCAAGCTGCCAGCGCAGTCGTTTTTCCGCCCCCGCCTGCTGGACGCCATACAGGGCTATGACCGTCAGAAGTTCATTCGCGATGTCGGAGCCGGCCTCACTGTGGGCATCGTCGCCTTGCCACTGGCCATGGCCTTTGCCATTGCCAGCGGACTCAAACCCGAGGCCGGACTGTTCACGGCCATCATTGCAGGCTTCCTGATTTCAGCCCTGGGCGGTAGTAGGGTCCAAATTGGGGGACCAGCGGGTGCATTCATCGTCATCGTTTACGGCATATTGGAGCGCTATGGCCTGGCCAATCTGATCATCGCCACCGCCATGTCGGGGGTCATGCTGTTTGCCATGGGCTTCTTCAAACTCGGCACCCTGATTCGCTTCATCCCGATTGCCGTGGTGATTGGGTTTACCAACGGCATTGCGGTGCTGATCGCGTTGTCGCAAGTGAAAGACTTTCTGGGTTTGCAGGTAACGGCCATGCCGGCGGACTTCTTCGGCATCGTGCTCGCCCTCAAAGGTGCGATGCACACGTTCAGCCCGCTGTCCGCACTGCTGGCTCTGGGGAGCCTGGGAATCATCGTGCTATGGCAATTCGCAGTGCCCACCTGGGGCAAGAAATACCAGTGGGCGGCGCGTCTGTCGCTGATGCCGGGCTCGGTGGTGGCCCTGGTGCTTGCCACGTCCTTTGTAGCGCTGTCGGGCTTGCCCGTGGAAACCATTGGCAGCCGTTTTGGCGGCATTCCGTCCAGCCTGCCAGCGTTTCAATGGCCGGATTTCTCCTGGGCTACCGTGCGGTTTTTGTTCATTCCCGCAACCACACTGGCCTTGTTGGGCGCAATCGAATCCTTGCTGTGCGCCCGGGTGGCCGACGGCATGATCGATGACCGGCACAACCCGAATCAAGAGTTAATGGCGCAGGGCATTGCCAACTTCGTCACCCCCTTCTTTGGCGGCATGCCCGCCACCGGCACCATTGCACGCACGGTGACCAACGTCAAAAGCGGGGCCTCCAGCCCGATCGCAGGCATCGTGCACGCGCTCACGCTGCTGCTGGTGATGCTGGTGGCAGCGCCCTTGGCGCAGGACATTCCGCTGGCCGCCATGGCGGCGATTTTGATGTTTGTGGCCTGGAATATGGGCGAGTGGCGCGCGTTTTCCCACCTGCGCCAATACCGCCTTCCCTACCGTGCCACGCTGCTGGCGGTGTTCTTTTTGACGGTGGTGTTTGATTTGACGGTGGCGGTGGAGGTGGGCTTGGTAGCCGCCTGCATCACCTTTATTTACCGCATCTCCAGCCTGTCGCGTTCCGAGCGGGTCAGCGCCACTGACCACCCGCGTTTGGCTGGGCATGAGAGCCAATTGGCAGCTTATCGCTTGTATGGCGCCATCTTTTTTGGCGCCGTCAAACTCATTGAAGAGTTGCAAGACAACCTGCCTAAAGGCACCCTGGTGCTGGATTTCAAGAACGTGATGTACATCGATTCGTCTGGAGCGGACACTGTGCTGGACTTGGTACGAGCCTGCCAAAAACAGGGCGTACGCTTCATCGCCTGCGGCCTGGCATTCCAACCCAAAGACATCCTGCAGCGCTGCGGCATGGTCAGCACCCTGGCTAACGACGGCCACTTTGACACCCTGGCTGACGCCATTGCGGCAGCCACCCACGACGCACCTCCTGTGTCCAACGCACAATGCACCCCATGAATGCCACCGCATCCCACCCTACCCCTCTTCATTTCGACGTATTGATCGTCGGCAGTGGCTTGGCCGGCCTGAGCGCCGCCTTGCTGCTGGCGCCCACCCAACGCGTCGCCATCATCACCAAACGCGCCGTGCGCGAAGGCTCCAGTGGCTGGGCCCAGGGCGGCATTGCTGCCGTATGGGGCAAAGGTGACAC
>CAJASG010000617.1 GCA_903944555.1 uncultured beta proteobacterium | reverse complement strand
GTTTACGACCGCACAAACCTACCGCTACGTCATTTTGCCTATGGCGTTTCGCATCATCTTGCCCCCCTTGACCAGCGAGTCCATGAATTTGCTGAAAAACTCATCCATTGCCTTTGCGGTCTCCATTGCCGAGCTGACCATGTTTGCCATGCAAGCCCAGGAAGAGACCTCCCGTGGCATAGAAATCTACCTGGCGGTCACAGCGCTTTACGCCTTGTCGGCTTTTGCAGTCAATCGCGTCTTCAGCCTGATCGAGAAAAAGGTGCAAATCCCGGGCTTCATCGTCGCAGGCGCGACCGGCGGGGGGCATTGACATGATGGGTATGGATTTCACTTTTATAAGCTGGGACATCGTTCGCAACTTCATCTGGAACGGCTTGTGGTTCAGCGTTTACCTGACGGTGATAGCAACCTTGGGTGGCATTGTGTTCGGCACCGTTTTGGCCTTGATGCGCCTGTCGGGCAACAAGTTTCTGACGGTACCCGCCACCTTTTATGTCAATGGCATGCGCTCGATTCCACTGGTCATGGTGATCCTGTGGTTCTACCTGCTGGTTCCGCTACTAACCGGCAAACCGATTGGTGCCGAGCTTTCCGCCATCATCACCTTCGTCGCCTTTGAGGCAGCGTACTTCAGCGAGATCATGCGGGCGGGCATCCAGTCCATCCCGCGCGGCCAGGTTTTTGCCGGGCAGGCGTTGGGCATGACCTACAACCAGAACATGCGTTTGGTGGTGCTGCCGCAGGCGTTTCGCAACATGCTGCCGGTGCTGCTGACGCAAACCATCGTGCTGTTTCAGGACACCTCGCTGGTCTATGCCATTGGCGCCTACGACCTGCTGAAGGGGTTCTCACTGGCCGGCAAGATTTATGGCCGCCCCGAAGAGGCGTACATCTTGGCGGCAGTGACCTACTTTGTGATCTGCTTTGCCTTGTCTTGGGCGGTCAAACGCCTGCAGGCCAAAATCGCCATCGTTCGTTAAGCATCGGAGAAAAATAATGATTGAAATCAAAAATGTGTCCAAGTGGTATGGCCCGGTTCAGGTGCTCAGCGACTGTTCGGTGAGCATCAACAAGGGCGATGTGGTGGTGGTGTGCGGCCCCTCAGGCTCTGGCAAATCCACGCTGATCAAAACGGTCAATGGGCTTGAGCCTATCCAAAAAGGCACGATCACCGTGGACGGCATTTCGCTCTACGCCCCCGGCACCGATCTGCCCAAACTGCGCTCGCGCGTGGGCATGGTGTTTCAAAGCTTTGAGCTGTTCCCGCATTTGTCCGTGACTGAGAACCTGACGATTGCACAGATCAAAGTGCTGGGCCGCAGTGCCGATGAGGCGAAAACACGAGGTCTGAAAATGCTCGACCGGGTCGGGCTGATGGCCCACAAAGACAAATTTCCGGGCCAGTTGTCGGGCGGGCAGCAGCAGCGCGTGGCCATTGCCCGGGCACTGTCCATGGACCCCGTAGCCATGTTGTTCGATGAGCCCACCTCGGCCCTCGATCCCGAAATGGT
>CAJASG010000616.1 GCA_903944555.1 uncultured beta proteobacterium | reverse complement strand
CTGTGCGCTCCACCACCGCCACGGGGTTCTCCGCAACGATGGAGCTGCTGGGGTGGATGGCGTCCACTTTGCCTGCACCAAATTCCTTGTCCACCGACACCACTTCGGATTCGAACGTGATCAACACGTCACCAATATTGCGTTGCAGGAAGATGGTGGTGGCGTCACGCCCGCCCTTGGCCAGCACCGGCACGTTTTTGTACAACTTGCCCACAAACTCTGCCGCCTGGGCGTCGGTGCCGCCCTGCTTGCGCACAGAGCCCCAGGCGGCCAGGTAGGCCATGCGCCCGTTGCCGCCGGTCTTGGGGTTCACCACAATCACCTGCACACCGGGTTTGACCAAGTCGCCCCAATCCTTGATGCCTTTGGGGTTTCCATTGCGCACCAAAAACAGCATGGTCGAGCTGGTGGGGGCGGCGTTGTTGGGGAACTTCTTGGCCCAGTCTTTGGCCACCACGCCGGTGCTGGCCAAAAAGTCCACGTCGGTGGTGGTGTTCATGGTGACCACATCGGCCTCCAGTCCATCATTGACGGCCCGCGCCTGCGCGCTGGAGCCTGCGTGGGACTGGTCCACCTTGATGTCCTTGCCGGTGGTCTTCTTGTAGTTGGCGATGAAGGCGGTGTTGATGTCTTTGTAAAACTCGCGTGCCACGTCATACGACACATTCAGCAGCGTGGTTTGTGCTGCTACCAAATTGCTAGCTGTCAGCGCAATCACTGCAAGGGCTAGAGTGGCTTTTTGTTTGAATTTCATGGTTTCTTCCAGAAGTATGGGGCTGCAATACAGGCCGTAAAGACGTGATTTTGGGGATGGATCGTTAAAACCACAACGAATTGTTTATTGTTTGTATATTCCAAATTGCATCTAAACAAGATCGTCGGTATCGTTCATTTTTTTAGTGAAATAAGGCTATAGCCCTTATGGATACTGCGCAAGCAGCTATAAAAGTTATAGCGATTGCAGCAGTGCCAGCCCTAAAGGCCAGGCGCCAAAGCCTGAATCCACGTTGATGTGCCCGGCGTTTTGCAGCCGCACAAACTCCGACCCCCAGGCGCGGGCGTAGGCGCCTGCGTACGTACTGGGTCACGGGCTTAGTTAGTGCGTAGAAATGAAGTGCGAAGGATGGCGCGGATTGTGGATGGCGGTGATTCAAACTCCCACGACTTATTCCCCGGTCGTTACAGTCATAAAAGGCGGGTGGGGCGCGCCACCCGCGGCCTGCTGTTGTCAATCTGGCAGTGTTTTGTTGGTCAATTCAAGTCTGCGTTGCGATGGATCAAACCGTGCGTTTCCATTCGGAGGAGTATTGACAGTACGCCCTCGCAGGCGTCTGTGAAGGGCGGTGGATACGGCTCCCATCTTGGGTGTTCGATCTCATACCAAAGGACTTCAAAGTGCATATATCCAAACTTCAACTCCAACAACTTTCCGTGATTGCCACGGCAGTGGCGATGTTTGCTTTCGCTGGTAGTAGCGCACTTGCACAAGACAAAGTTCAGAGTAAGACACAAGACCAAACGCGCGACCAGGACCGACTGCAAGAGCCCATCTACGGATCGCAGTTGATGACTGACGCCGAACGTAACGAGCATCGCAACCAAATGCGCAGTCTGAAAACCAGCCAAGAGCGCGAGGCCTATCGACTGGAGCACCACAAACTCATGCAGGAGCGTGCACGTGTAAAAGGAATCACCTTGCCTGAAGTGCCTCCTGCCATGGGTAAAGGCATGGGCAATGGCATGGGCGCAGGTCCGGGGCCAAATGCTGCGGGTGGCGGAATGGGTGCTGGCGGCTCAGGTGGCGGTATGGGTGGCGGTATGGGTGGCGGTATGGGTGGTGGCCCCGCCGGTAAAAAATGAAGCGCGGCAGCGCAGTTCTCTGACGGCTGTTCGTAAAAAAGTAGCGCCAAGAGGTGCGGGCTTGATTCCTGCACCTTAAATCGCAGGTGAGGCCCCAAACCAGGGGTCTCCACTGGTTCAATCCAGTGGAGCAGATGAAAGCATCCTCAGATTGGTTGGCTGGTCAAGCGCTCAACCAAGGCTTTCACACCCTAACTTTTTGTGGAGCGTATATCCGCCGAAGTTCGTCACAGTGCCTTAGGCACTGGAAGATACTTCCTTCGATTTTTCACCTTCGTATAGCTGGCACCCGGGAATTATGCCCGTCGGCTGAACGGGCGCTTAAACGCCACATCTCAATTCGGCAAATGGCGCCGGTGCACACATGATTTTCCCCCTGAGCTATGCGTGTGTGACGGTGCTGTCACTTACTTCTTCAAGTAAATCTGATCGAAGCTGCCGCCATCGGCAAAGTGGTCCTTGTCCGCCTTGGCCCAGCCGCCAAAGGCTTGCTCGATGGTAAATAGGTTGATTTTGGGCAACTGCTTGACGTACTTGGCCTGGAACTTTTCCGAGATTGGGCGGTAGAAATTTTTGCCGGCAATGTCCTGACCCACGTCGGTGTAAAGGTATTCCAGATAAGCCTGTGCCACGGTGCGTGTGCCCTTGCGGTCCGCGTTTTTGTCCACAACTGCCACCGGTGGTTCGGCCAGAATGCTGATGGAGGGGTAAACAATGTCCACCTTGCTGCCAAATTCTTTCTCTAGCAGGTGGGCTTCGTTTTCCCAGGAAATGAACACATCGCCCTGGTTGCGCTGGGCAAAGGTGATGGACGAGCCGCGTGCGCCGGTGTCCAGTACGGGTACATTTTTGTACAAGGCTTGCACGAATTCTTTGGCTTTGGCATCGCCCTCGGCCTTGCCACCGGCCTTGCGTTTGGCAAACTCCCACGCCGCCAGGTAGTTCCAGCGCGCACCGCCCGAGGTCTTGGGGTTGGGGGTGATGACGCTCACGCCCGGTTTGATCAAATCATCCCAGTCCTTGATGCCCTTGGGGTTGCCGGCACGCACCACCAGCACGATGGTGGAGGTGTAGGGCGCCGAGTTGTGAGGCAGGCGTTTTTGCCAGTCTTGCGCCAGCCATTGGCCGTTTTTATACAGCGCGTCGATGTCGCCGGCCAGCGCCAGCGTGACGATGTCCGCGTCCAGGCCGTCAATTACCGAGCGGGCTTGCTTGCCCGAGCCACCATGGGATTGTTTGATGCTCACGTCCTGACCGGTCTTTGCTTTCCAGTGTTTGGCAAAGGCGGCGTTGAACTCCACGTACAACTCGCGGGTCGGGTCGTAGGACACGTTGAGCAGCGATATTGCGGGTAGGGCGCCTTGGGCGAATGCGCCCAGAGATGCACCGGCCAAAGCGGCGGCCAGAGTGAGTTTGATCAGGGTACGGCGTGCGGTCATTT
>CAJASG010000615.1 GCA_903944555.1 uncultured beta proteobacterium | reverse complement strand
GGTGGGTGATGAGGTTCTTGACTCTTCTGTCAAAGCCCGTCTGGAACAAATGAAAGTGGCATTGACAGCTTGAGGCTTGAGCCTCCTGTTGTCAGCCCAATTAACGAAAGAAGGAAAGAGCCATGCAACTCAATCCCGCAGAAATTTCTGAATTGATCAAGAGTCGTATTGAAGGCCTGTCCGCCAGCGCCAACATTCGCAATCAGGGTACGGTTGTTTCCGTAACCGACGGCATCTGCCGCATTCACGGCCTGTCGGACGTGATGCAAGGCGAGATGCTGGAATTTCCCGCTGACGCCGATGGTCAACCCAGCTACGGCTTGGCGTTGAACCTTGAGCGCGATTCGGTGGGTTCCGTGATTTTGGGCTCTTACGAGCACATTTCTGAAGGCGACACGGTCAAGTGCACCGGTCGTATTTTGGAAGTTCCAGTGGGTCCTGAGCTCAAAGGCCGTGTGGTCAATGCGCTGGGTCAGCCCATTGACGGCAAGGGTCCGATCAATGCCAAGATGACCGACGTGATCGAAAAGGTTGCGCCTGGTGTTATTGCCCGTGAATCCGTTAGCCAGCCAATGCAAACCGGCCTGAAGTCTATTGACTCCATGGTTCCCGTTGGTCGCGGTCAGCGCGAATTGATCATTGGCGATCGTCAAACCGGTAAAACTGCCGTAGCCATTGACGCCATCATCAACCAAAAGGGTCAGAACATGACCTGCGTTTATGTCGCAATTGGCCAAAAGGCCTCTTCCGTCAAGAACGTGGTTCGCGCACTGGAGCAGGCTGGTGCAATGGAATACACCATTGTGGTTGCCGCTACCGCGTCTGAGTCTGCCGCTATGCAGTACGTGTCTGCGTACTCTGGCTGCACCATGGGTGAGTATTTCCGCGATCGCGGTGAAGACGCCCTGATTGTGTATGACGATTTGTCCAAGCAAGCTGTTGCTTACCGTCAGGTTTCTTTGCTGTTGCGTCGCCCACCAGGCCGCGAAGCCTACCCTGGCGACGTGTTCTATCTGCACAGCCGTTTACTGGAACGCGCTGCACGCGTGAACGCCAAGTACGTTGAAGACTTCACCAAAGGTGCAGTCAAGGGCAAGACCGGTTCATTGACTGCTTTGCCAATCATTGAAACCCAAGCCGGTGACGTGTCGGCTTTCGTGCCAACCAACGTGATTTCGATCACTGACGGTCAGATTTTCCTGGAAACCAGCTTGTTCAATGCAGGTATCCGTCCTGCGATCAACGCCGGTATCTCGGTGTCTCGCGTCGGCGGTGCAGCACAGACCAAATTGGTGAAAAATCTGTCCGGTGGTATCCGTACCGACTTGGCGCAATACCGTGAATTGGCTGCATTTGCACAATTCGCTTCGGACTTGGATGAATCCACCCGCAAGCAATTGGACCGCGGTGCGCGAGTAACCGAGTTGCTCAAGCAAGCCCAGTACAGCCCATTGCCCATCAGCTTGATGGCGGCAACTTTGTTTGCGGTGAACAAGGGCTTCATGGACGACGTCGATGTCAAGAAAGTCTTGTCGTTTGAACATGGTTTGCACGCTTTCCTCAAGGATAAGCACGCAGCCCTGTTGGCCAAGCTGGAAGCAGACAAGGCGATGGACAAGGATGCTGAGGCTGAATTGACGGCTGCGGCAACTGCGTTCAAAAAGTCATTTGCCTAACTCGCACCTGAAGACACAAGGAGTCATTCATGGCAGCAGGTAAGGAAATACGCGGCAAGATCAAATCGGTGGAAAACACCAAGAAGATCACCAAAGCCATGGAAATGGTGGCGGCCAGCAAAATGCGCAAGGCGCAGGAGCGCATGCGCGCTGCTCGCCCCTACAGCGAAAAGATCCGCAATATCGCAGCCAATTTAGGTCAGGCAAATCCTGAGTACGTGCACGCTTTCATGAAGACCAACGACGCCAAGTCTGCGGGCATGATTGTGGTGACTACGGACAAAGGATTGTGTGGCGGCATGAACACCAATGTGTTACGTGGCGTGACACACAAGTTGCGTGATCTGCAGGCTGCGGGCGTCTCCACACAAGCGGTGGCGATTGGCAACAAGGGTTTGGGTTTTCTGAATCGTGTAGGTGCCAAGGTCGTATCGCATGCGACACAGCTCGGTGATACACCGCATTTGGAAAAGCTCATTGGCCCCGTAAAGGTGCTGCTTGACGCTTATGCCAAAGGCGAGGTGAGTTCGGTGTACCTCTGTTACACCCGCTTCATCAACACCATGAAGCAAGAGTCGGTGGTGCAGCAACTGTTGCCATTGTCGGCAAGCGTGATGCAGGCAGAAACTCAGGCCAGCGAGGCGACATCAGGAGCCAAGCATGCTTGGGACTACATCTATGAGCCAGACGCGCAAGCGGTTATCGACGAATTGTTGGTCCGTTACGTGGAAGCTTTGGTGTACCAGGCGGTTGCCGAAAACATGGCCTCAGAGCAGTCTGCTCGTATGGTCGCCATGAAGTCAGCAACCGACAATGCCGGCAGTGTTATTGCTGAGCTCAAGTTGGTCTACAACAAAACGCGTCAAGCAGCGATCACGAAAGAACTTTCGGAAATCGTCGCGGGTGCAGCGGCGGTTTAAACGTATTTATTTTTGGAGCAAAAAATGGCTCAAGTCCAAGGCAAGATTGTTCAGTGTATCGGTGCGGTGGTCGACGTGGAGTTTCCACGTGACAAGATGCCCAAGATTTATGACGCGCTCAAGATGGATGGCTCCACATTGACGC
>CAJASG010000614.1 GCA_903944555.1 uncultured beta proteobacterium | reverse complement strand
CATAAAAAAGCCTGATGTCGTTAAACATCAGGCTTTTCCAAAATGGTGGTGGGACGTGCGGGGGTCGAACCCACGACAAACGGATTAAAAGTCCGCTGCTCTACCAACTGAGCTAACGTCCCCACAGTTTACATTTACTTGAATTTAATGCACCCTGCCAAGCCTCAAATTATAACGTTTATTAGCGCCCAATTCAAATACCAGCAGAAATTTTATCAATTACCCAACCTGCTGCACACAGGCCAAAAGTAGCCGTCACTGTTACGAGTGATCCATAGCCGTGGCAATTGAGCGTACCACCCGTAGCAACAGCACAGGACGCATCCGGCGGAGCGACCGCCTCTCTACTAAACACAGTGGAAACACCCATATTTTTTCCTTCTTTTCGTGCCCCATGATTTTTGCGCAACTGATAGCGCAACTGAGCCAACAACGGATCGTGTGTGGTCTCGCTCAGATCTGCAATGTCCACTTTATGCGCGTAACGCTTCCCCCCGGCTGCACCAACGGTAATGAATACCTTCTTGTTTCGACGAGCCCAATCTGCCATGGCGACTTTAGATCGCACCTGGTCACACGCATCAATGGTTGCATCAACTCCAGACGGAAGTATGGAGGGCCAACCATCCGGCTCCACAAATGCATCAATGCAGGTCACATTGCATAATGGATTGATGAGTGCAATGCGTTCCTTCATTGCCACAATTTTTGACATGCCGATCGTGGGGGTCACGGCATGCACTTGTCGGTTGATATTGGACTCCGCAACATGATCCATGTCGATGAGCGTAAGGTGGCCAACCCCGCTACGAGCGAGGGCTTCGGCCGCCCATGAACCAACGCCACCAATGCCAACAACTGCAACATGAGATGCACAAACGCGCTTTGCGGGATTGACCCCAAAGAGACGATCCAATCCGGAAAAACGGCGGATCAAGTCGGGACCCTCAACACTGTCCAAATCAGGAATAGGCAATGGAAGCACTTAAAGGATAGATCGCTACTTGAAACGCGCCAATCGGTCTCTGGCCGCGGCGGCAGCCTCAGAACTGGGGTATTTGGCAACCAGATCTTCCAGTGTTTTCCGCGCAGCCTTGTTGTCTTTTATTTCCAATTGGCAATTGGCAATCGCCAACACGGCTTCAGGCACGCGGGCATGGTCCGGAGCGATAGTAATCAAGGAGCGAAAATTCGCCATGGCTTCCTTGTAATCTTTGGTTGCATATTGCGCATTACCCAACCAAAAAAGTACAGAGGGACGATAGCCGGTTTGTGGATACCGGTTCAAAAAATCCACAAAAATAAGCTGCGCATTGGCAAATTCACTTCTTCGGAAAATCGCCAAGGCAGATTCGTAGTCCCTTTTCTCCGAAGGCTCTACAAGCAGGTCTTTACCATCCAGCGAAATGCGAACAGGCTCCAGCTTACGAAGCCGTTCATCCATGCTTTGTGCTCCGTCCTTTTGCGAACGCTGCACGTCCGCCAACTCACGCACCATTTGCTCGCCCTGCCCACGCAGCTTGGCAACTTCACCGCGAACGCCCTCTAGGTGATTTTGCAAGTCAATGAGACTTTGTCGAAGTTGAACACCTTCTTCAGTTGACCGCTGAGTTTCAGCGGTGATCTGTTGACGCAGGTCCGCATTACTCTGACGCAAGTCCAGAATGGCCCGGCGAGCCTCTTCATCGTCAAATAATCCAGCACATGCGTTGCCGACGAGCGCCGACAGCAGAAACGCCGCGGCAAACCACGACCGTTGGACGTAAAACAAAGAAGACAGTGAACTCATCGGTAGCTGATTTCAGCGCGACGGTTCTTCTCCATATCAGCCTCCGAGCCACCCAAGGCAGCAGGCTTTTCCTTGCCAAAGCTCACTGCTTCAAGTTGATTGTCTGCAACACCCAATAAAGCCATCGCACGGCGAACCGCTTCAGCCCTCTTCTGTCCCAATGCCAAGTTGTACTCGCGTCCACCGCGTTCGTCGGTATGTCCTTCGAGCGCGACCTTTCTATTCTTGTCGGATTTGATAAAGCGCGCATGCGCCTCAAGCACAGACTGAAATTCAGGGCGAATTACATAGCTATCGTAGTCAAAATAAACAATGCGATTGGTAGCGCGCATGGCATCGTCTTTTGCAGACTGACTGAGATCGACACCGACAACCCCACCCTTACCAACCGCCGCGTTGTTCGTTCCGCGCACATCTGTAGTCGTTGCAGTCGACCCACCCGACTTGTCCTCAACAGGCACGTTGTCAAGCTTAACCGCAGATCCACACGCGGACAGCAATACGGCAGTCAACACCGCCAACATCAATCGTTTCATCCCAAACTCCTTGTTAAATTGAAATTACTTTTGCATCGGACCCCAGTCGGGCTCCCGAATGTCACCATTTTGTCCCGCCAAACGGGCCTTGATCTTTCCATCGACCGTCGTCGTCATTAATGCTTCCCGGCCCTGCTGCTGAGTCGCATAGATAAGAAGCCGACTATTTGGTGAAAAACTGGGATTTTCATCGGCGGTTGTGTCTGTAATTGCGTTGACCGCACCGGACGCCAACTCCATGACATGCAATTTGAAAGCACCACTAACACGTGAAATATAGGCAAGCCACCGCCCATCGGCACTCACAGTAGGAGAGATATTGTAAGTGCCATTAAACGTTACCCGTTCCGGATTGCCGCCGGCGGCCGACATCCGGTAAATTTGAGGTGACCCACCGCGGTCGCTCACAAAATAGATGATTCTTCCGTCCGAAGTAAATGTTGGTTCCGTATCGATGGAACTTGATTGCGCCAAGCGTTTAGGCTCGGCACCTCCCCTCGCATCAATCAGATACAACTGGGAGCCACCATCGCGCGTCAACGTTGCGGCTAACATTTTTCCGTCAGGAGACCATGCTGGGGCACTGTTAGACCCCTTAAAACTTGCAAGTAAACGGGGTTTTACAGATGCAACATCGCGCACCCAAATTTCGGGCTTCCGTGATTCAAAAGAAACATAGGCCAAATCCGATCCATTGGGAGCCCATGCGGGTGAAATAATGGGCTCGGTGCTTTTCAGGGCACTCAACGCGTTTTCGCCGTCAGCATCAGCCACCCATAAGTTGTAAACCTTGCCAACCTTGGACACATAGGCTATTCGGGTTGAAAAAACGCCTTTGTCGCCGGTAAGCTTTTCATAAACAAAGTCCGCCACGCGATGCGCCACCAAACGTAACTCACCGGCACTAACTGCGTAGCTATGGGCGCCGAGATCCTGCCCCCGAACCGCGTCCCATAAACGGAAACGCACGTCAAATCGTCCATCCGCCAACTTGGTAACACTACCCGTTACCAGTGCATCTGCACCCTTTTGCCGCCAATTGGAGAACTCTGGTCGCGCAACTTCATCCAATTGAATATTTCCCGTATCGATACCGCGGAACTGTCCACTGCGCTCAAGATCAGAAAGAACAATTGAACCGATCTTTTGGGGCGATGCATCGTCACCGCGAAACGTGACCACCGCAATGGGTAACTGGGTCAAGCCGACCCCGGACACCTCGACACGAAATTGAGCAGAGACACTCAGACTCAGCAACCCAAACAAAAAACCGATAAGAAATTTATTCATTATTTCGCGATTATCCCAGTCTATTGACAACCATATCACTGCCGCCCAAGCTCTGCCAATAGCCAACCGTTGATAGAACTTGATGCGTCCCCATTCGCTCCCTCACCCGCTCAGCATTCAAGGATTCTTGCCCGCGGCTCGACTCGGTGTGCCACAGGTGGTAAACCTCTGTCGAACAGAATCCATTTTTTCGAACTACGCCCAAATTGTGCAAACGCAATACGAAATCCGCATCTTCATGACCCCAGCCGACAAAGGACTCATCAAACCCATTGACAGCCTCAAAATCCGAACGCCAAACCCCCATATTGCAACTGCGAATACCGCGCCACAAAAACGTTTTCCGCTTTCGCAATGCAAAGTCAGGAAGACGCAAAAGCCCGGTCAGTTTACCCGCTTCACCACTCCATCTTTTTCGTACCCAATACCATGCCGATCGCCCAAAAACCTGGGCCTTGTCCGCCAATACGGCTTTGGTCAATGCTGGCGACAACAGCACCCGACTCCCATTGACAAAGCAGCCCCGCTCCCCCAGGCTGCGATGCCTACTGATGAAATCAGTTTCGGGGACGCAATCCCCATCCAAAAGCAAAACATAGTCTCCCCGTGACACGGAAACACCCCTATTGCGAACGCGCGACGCAGTAAAGCCAATATCGGGATGCCAAACGTGGGAAACGTGCAAACCAGAGGTCCTCGCTGCAGCCCGTATCGCGTTGCAGTGCTCTTCATTCGACCCGTCGTCTGCAATGACGACTTCGAAATTCGAATCGTCTTGCTGGGCAAGGCCCTTCAACACTTGGATCACTGCATCACTTCTGTTGTAGGTGGTTACAACCACCGAGATCAAATTGACTGGGGACATTTTGGAATAGACTAGACGGCTTGCCCGAAGTTCACTTTTCGATAGCGCTCAACGCACAACCTAACTGCATACACAGTGTGTATGCCGCACTAATTTTGATGGTATCACTATCGATGACCCAGATTTCTGTCTACATCATTGCCTTCAACGAAGCAGAAAAAGTTCGTGCCACCATTGAAAGTGTTCGTTGGGCTGATGAAGTTATTGTTGTTGATTCCTGGAGCACTGATGGGACTGCCGACATAGCGGTCCAACTGGGTGCACGGGTTGTCCAAGTTGCGTTCACGGGTTTTGGTGAATTGCGCAATCAGGCCATTACCGCCTGTTCCCACAATTGGATATTCAGCCTGGATGCGGATGAACGCTGCACACCTGAAGCGGCTGCAGAGATTATGTCCATCGCCAGGGATAAGGATGCGCTGGACGCCTACTGGACACCCCGCAGAAATTTCTTCATGGGCCGCTGGATCAAGCATTCTGGTTGGTACCCCAACTACCGGCAACCACAGCTTTTTCGCAAGGGTGCCATGCATTACGACTTGAAACCGGTCCACGAAGGCTATGTACTTCAATCGACCAAACCAATTGGCCACATGCAAAACGCGATTTGGCAATTCCCCTTTAAGAACATGAGCGAAGTCATGCACAAGGCAAATCGCTATTCGTCGTTAGGCGCAGAGAAAATAAAGCATAAAAAAATATCCATGGGGTCAGCACTGGTGCATGGAATGTGGTCATTTACGAAGCACTACATCTTCAAATTGGGGTTTTTGGATGGATGGGCTGGGTTTGTGATTGCGTTGGGGAATTTTGAGGGGACTTTTTACCGTTACGCAAAAGCATTGGAATTACAGCAAGGTACGAAGTGGATGCCTCCTCGATGAATCAAATGCAGCCCACGTCAAACCGGGATCTCTACCTTAGGCTATTGAAGTACCTGCGCCCACATTGGCGGGTTGTAGCCACTGCGGTGATTGGAATGGCCGCAACAGCGGCCACCGAACCAGCCTTCCCGGCCATCATGAAGTACCTGCTTGACAACGGGTTCCAAACCAAAGACCCGCAGATGGTTTGGCTCATCCCGACCGGTATCGTCAGCCTGTTTTTGGTACGAAGTATTTTCGTGTTCTGTACTGGATATCTGATGATGTGGATATCCAGCAGGCTGGTAACCGATTTGAGACGCGAACTTTTTGCAAAACTGATCGTCCTCCCATCCAGTTACTTTGAACAACAATCAGCGGGCCAACTGATTTCAAAGTTGGTGTACGACGTAAGTAACGTGACCGACGCAGCAACCAGTGCACTGATTTCGACGGTCCGAGAGTCCCTTACTGCGATGGCCCTGATTGGGTATTTGCTTTTTTTGGATTGGAAACTGACTCTCATTACGCTGGCTGTCGCGCCAGTCATTGCATTCACAGTTTCTGCCTTTAGCAAACGGATGCGGGCCGCCAGCCACAAAAGTTTGAACTCTATGCGTTTGATTTCTCACACCATCGAGGAGACCGTAGCTGCGCAAAAGGTTGTGAAAATATTCGGAGGCAAGGAGCAACAAACGCAGAGGTTTTTTAATGCGTCTGAACAGTTTCGCAGGGCTCAAATGCGAGAGGCAATTCCATCCTCCGCCGTTACGCCTATCACCCACATTGCGGCTTCGATTGCGATTGCAATAATTGCCTACTTGGCACTAAGCCAAGCAACCGGGCAAGCCGGGGCATCCGCGGGCGGGTTCATTTCCTTTATCACTGCCATGTTGTTGTTGATTGCCCCTATCAAACAACTGACCAGTGTGAGTACAACGATTCAGCGTGGCCTTGCGGCTTCGCAAAGTATTTTCTCCTTATTGGACACGCCAGCGGAAGACGATCGCGGTCAGATTCACGTTGGACGGGTGGGGGGACAAATCCGGTTTGATGCAGTTAGTTTTCAGTATCCCGGCACCACGCGTTTGGCATTGGACCAAGTTACGTTTTCTGTTGAAGCAGGACAAACGATTGCACTTGTGGGAGCCTCTGGAGGCGGTAAAACGACCCTCGGAGCGCTTCTACCCCGGTTCTATGGGATTGACTCCGGGCGCATATTGATCGACGGAACCAATATTTCTGATATTTCCTTGATAAGCCTGCGAGAGAATATCGCTTTGGTCAGTCAAGATGTTGTTCTATTCAACGACTCCATCGCAGCCAACATTGCCTATGGATCGCTTACTACGCGTACACGCAAGGAAATCGAATTGGCAGCAAAGGCAGCACATGCCTTAGACTTCATCGAGGCCTTACCCAACGGGTTTGACACCTACGTGGGGGAAAACGGGGCAAAGCTATCGGGTGGCCAGCGCCAACGCATTGCCATCGCAAGGGCCATCCTTAAAAATGCCCCTATCCTTATATTGGATGAGGCAACGTCCGCGTTAGACACAGATTCGGAACGGCAGGTCCAAGCGGCCCTTTCCGAACTAATGCAAGGACGCACCACCATTGTTATTGCCCATAGGCTAAGCACTATTGAGAACGCCAACCAAATCGTGGTTATGCATGAGGGGCGTGTAGTGGAGTCTGGTACACATGTGGAGCTACTCGGAAAGTCGGGCTATTACGCAAACCTGAGTAGACTTCAACCATGAGTATCCCCATCCTGATGTACCACCAAACCGACGTGCCACCGCCTCGTGGAACCCCTCTTCGCGGGTTGGTCGTCTCTCCCCAAGCGTTCTATCGTCAAATGTTGCTGCTGAAGTGGATGGGATACACGGGACTTTCCATGCGAGCGCTTGAGCCTTACCTTCGCGGAGAACAACAAGGAAAAGTTGTTGGAATTACCCTGGATGATGGCTACCAAAACAATTTGCATCACGCACTTCCAGCGCTGAAGAAGGTAGGGTTTTCGGCGACGTGCTACGCAGTCAGCAGCATGATCGGTGGCCAGAACAGCTGGGATCTTGGGATTGGTGTGGCGCAAAAACCATTGATGACAAAAGACAACTGGCTGGAATGGTTAGCCGCCGGAATGGACGTGGGTTCACATACCAAAACCCATGCCGACTTGACCAAACTAACTCCCGACGCAGCCAGGGAAGAGATCCGGGGATCCAAGCTCGAATTGGAGTCCAGCCTTGGATATGAGGTTCGTCATTTTTGTTACCCCTATGGTCGATTTAACGAGTCGCACGTGGAGCAGGTGCGTGATGCTGGGTATTCAAGCGCGACAACCACACAGCGGGGAAGAGTTCATTTGGGTGCAGACAACCTCAAACTGCGCCGCGTTCTAGTCGCCCAAGCAACCGCTCTGCCCCAATTTTGGCTAAAAATCGGAACGACTTACGAGGACAAGCGCGGCTAAGTAATGAAATGGATTTTCATCCCATTTTGAACTAGGCGTGGGCCACGCTTGACTTGCGAATCTAAAGTAATCCAACCAAGTTATTTTGACTGAGTTTCGCTATTCTGTAACACAGCGTATAAACAATGGTTGTACGGTCAATAGACGTATTGCCAATTAATATCTCATACTCAATTACAAGTTACCTACCATGTCAAAGTCGGCAATCGTTCTTTACTGCAAGAGCTACAGAGGAGATGTTAAGCGCACTCAGCGATTGGCCGCTTCCATCGACCAATACAACCAAGAACATATTCCTTTCTATGTATCAGTACCAAAATCTGATATTCAATTATTTCAAGATTTTCTTGGGGGTAGCTCTGCCAACATCATTGAAGATGAATCAATCATTGAGAAAAATCCTCAAATTTCCCAGAAGAAAATCAATCTTCTCCATGGTAATTTATCGCAGCAAATAGTTAAGTCCGAATTCTGGCGCCTAGGATTGTCAGACGCCTACCTATGCCTTGATTCTGATTCAATATTTATCAGACCCTTTACCAATAGCTATTTTGTAAGCGACGAAAACATCCCCTACACAGTAATCGATGAAGCACGCGAAATTCTTGATGTTGCACTTTCTATTGGGAAAACATCGGTCCTTGATAATTTTTACCGTGAATCTCTGCAATTTCAAAAGATATTTGATCGGCGTGGTCGAAGTTATAGCTTTGGGCCAAACCCCCTAATTTGGAGTAACTTGGTTTGGGATAGCTTGGAAAAAGAGTACCTAATGCCAAACAAGATCAGCATATACGATGCGATCCTGGCTGCTCCGATTGACAACAATTGGTACGGCGAGGCCCTGCTAAAGTACAAGGCGATTCCACTTCTGCCCTGCCAACCACTCTTCAAGGTTTACCACTATGCGTGGCAAATGGATCGAGACCTCCGGGCCAAGATCGGACTCCCTGAGCTTGCCAAGCTCTATGGTGGAGTGATATATCAATCGGCATGGGAACGGGAAATGGATTGGCCTAGCGAGCAAGGCAATTGGTCATCTCGCATCGCTAGGCGTTTACGTCGTCGCCTTGGTCGGATATAAATTATTGGAGTTTCACTTTTTTTGTTTGAGATAAGGCGGTATATGCATAGGCCAGAACGAAGCCTTGCATTTCAAACATGTGATCTCGATACACCGAGTCTGTAAACGCGCGAATGATCCAGAATATCGATAGCGAGAACAACACTACGGCCCAAACATTCAACTCATTATCAGCATTACGAATATTTTTATATCCAATCCTGATGAAATTTACAAGTACCACTAAGTACAAAATAGCGCCCACCTAGCCAATCGCCAGTGCGGTATCGATCCACCCGTTGTGCGCGTGCGCCATGTCGATGGCAGGGTTGGGGCACTCTTGTCGAAGTAATTTTTTGTAGGATTGGCGCGAGCCATCTATACCCCAAGGATGCTTCAGCATCAAGGCGATGCCGGACCTAAAGAGAACAACCCGTGATCCATCGCCGCCGTCTACGCTTTCGATGACACGTTTGGATTTATCACCTGCTCCGTACTTCTCGATGATTTGCTGTTCTACACTGCCTGTGCCAAAACATTGAATCTCAAGCGCATTGCCAAGCAATCCGGAAGTCATATTGGACTCCATATTGCGCCAGCGGCTGTCTGTTTTTGCAGCGATCCCAACGATTGCGACAGATACCAACAGCAGGCCACCTAGCAAAGTGAGTACTTGTTTTTTTTGTGTTTTACTCCGTGACCAGAAGGCCGTGGCAAACACCAAGATGCCACCAACCACACTGAATGCCAAACCGGCACGCGATCTCGCCAAGGCAGTACTCGCGAGACACGCAAAGATAAGAACAATCGCCGCAGTTTTAGCGGGTTTTTTGTAAGCCACCAAACTCGCGGCCAACAGAATAACGGCTTGCCCTGCTGCGTAACCCAAGTCTGCATGGTGCGTTTCACGACCCCAATAATTCCAGGGAATGGATGATGTTTCCCAAGACTTGGATGCAAACAGGTACAGATGTACCAATATTGTTATACAGCTCAGCAAGCCCAATTGCAGGCTGGTTCCAAATCGATAAGGAGATAGACGCTGTGCCGCCCCGGCCCCAATTAACATCGCCAACAATCCCATCCCCCATTGTTTGCCGAGACTCTCCCAAGCCACCGCGGGATCACTTGACACCAAAGGAAAGACAAGGAGATAGCCGGCCCAAAGCCATACAGGGATGGGCAACGCCGGAAGAGTTCTTGTTTTCAAAAAGTGCCATGACAACACCAACAACAACAGCAACATGGAAAGCCGGCGCAAAGCAATCGTGCTGGACATTGGCAGCACCGCCAAGTATATTGCGGCTAGCAAAGCGACCCAGATGACAGGGTCGCGTAGCGAAATATTTTTTAGCATTATTTAAGTACTTTTACTTTGCGTTTCCAAAGCCATCGTTTTAAAAGACTTTTCGGGGCATCACCCACCAAAGCCCCTATCCGCAATTGATAGCGGTTATCCAACTCAGGCGTCCATCGCCCCGCAGCTTTGATCTCAAGTTGCCGTTCAATTACAGCCAGATTCCCCAGGCGGGTGTGTTCAAAACGAGCCAGCGGATGCTTTGATTTCAATATTTTCTTATTGCGTTTTATCAGTGCCTTAGCTGAGGGACTAGCCTTAAATGTTGCACTTCCCACATGCAAAACAAAGACATCTTCCGTGATCATTTGTTGGTACCCGGCTTGTCCCAAGCGCAAACTAAAATCAAAATCTTCGTAATAACCCAAACCAAAAACACGGTCAAGACCACCGAGTTCAACCCACACTTTGGCGCGAATTGCGATACAAAAGAAATCGCAACGGTACGCGGGCATCAACTCACCGGAAGGGTGCGTATTGAGCCATTTCCCTACCTGCAACCACTCCTCGTGGCTGGCCCCCGGCTTCCATAGCCGTTGGCCATTTCCAGCGGCATTGGTGACGGGTCCCAACATGGCAACTCGATCATCAACATTGGACACGACGCGCTTCATTGCATCAATTGCACCGTCTGGAAAAACAGTGTCATTGTTAATTAACACAAGCCAGGATCCAGAAGCGCGGGCTGCACCAAAATTCATACCGCCAGCAAAGCCCAAATTGTCTGCACTGATCAGGCAATTTACCCTTGAAAACCGTGCGCACCATTGGGATGTTTTGGCTGAGGAATCGTCATCTGAACCATTGTCAACCACGATAATTTCAACTTCTGGGTCATCAATCCAGGGAATTAGTGACTCCAGGCACGCTTTGGTGGTTACATCAAAGTTGCGGAATCCCAAAACGACCAAACTTAGTATGGGTGGCATCAGATTATTTGCGAATGGTGGATGGTGGATATTTGCTGGGTCCACTCAATGATTTTCGTCACTGCGTTTGCGGTGGTATATGAACTATCCTTGCCATTGTCGGGTAATCCATTAACTGACCACTGAACAATGTAGCGTTCCAAAGCCATTGAAAGTTGCTCGGCCAACGCATCCTCGCTCACTCCATCGGTAAGCAAGGCAATATGCCCTTGCTCACGAATCAATTCAAGCATTTGAGGATTTTTGTGAACCAGCGCCAATATTGGGCGCTGCATCCACAAGTACTCATACAGTTTGGAAGGTATGTACTCAGCACAAATTTCCTCTTCACCGTGCAGAAGCAACAGTACATCGACAGCGCGCATGCGCCGCAGTATCTGTTCACGTCCGCTCAATCCGGTTTGAGGATCGACTTCGATTCGTCCAAAATGACGCACACACGCACGAATTGGTGATGCGTCCAACACCCGGGCGGAGACGCTGTCCAGCGGCCCCCCATACACATGCAACTCAATCACATTTCGCCATTGTTCATGTGTTGAACACAGGACCTCCAGCGCTCCGATGACCGGTGAAAGGTTACGGGTTGTAGACAGGGATCCAAAGTGGCCAACAATGAACTTTTTCCCTGCGACATACGGTGGTAGTACCTCAAGGGGGCGGTCAACACCAGGCAACAGCATGCGGCCTCGATTGCCCACCTGCGGTTGTCGACGTTGCGCACTGGCCAATGCAGCATCTGTAAACCATATCGCAATGTCAGCATCCGAACATATCTGATGCTCCACATGCGCCTGCATTTTTTGCTGGGCCGACCATCGCGTATCCGATGACATGCCCGGATTGACCAAAGGATCATGCACTTCGGCTATCCAAGGGATGTTTAATGATTTCTTCAACTGCCTGGCGGCAAGATGTGCGGCAAACGCTCCGCCTGTGGAATAAATCAAATCAAACGGTGGACCGCTGCGGGCCAAGACACGCCCTTTGCAATAGGCACTGAACCACCAGGACCACGAACTCTCAATCGACCGAAACATTTTCTCCACGCCCATGCCTGGCAGCAAAACCAGTGATGCCAACAGCATGATCGCTCGATAGCGCACCCCATACCCCAGACGCTTTCGCAATACATGTCGGAGCTCAAAACGAATCCCCGCCGGGCCGGATGGCCAGAGTTGGTAGTGTTCAAAATGCGTGTCATGCACCCCAGACACTCCACTCAAAATAACCAATTCAATGCCTGCTCGCTCCAGATGCGGAAGCTTGTCGGTAATGGTTTGACTGGCGGCACGCCCATCCATGTTGAACGCGTG
>CAJASG010000613.1 GCA_903944555.1 uncultured beta proteobacterium | reverse complement strand
CTACACCGACCTGGTCAACCAGTGGCAAATCATTGCCTGCGCGCGCCATGGCAAAACAGCCGCATTGGCCGCGCCCTTCAAGCCCAAAGACGCCGAGCTGTTCTCCATCATCTCCAGCTTTGACGCCGCCTACCAAGCCTACAACGGCTACCAGGGCGCCATGGAACGCTTTTGGACGATGCAGTATTTGCAGCAAAACGGCATTACCGAACTGGTCGCCAGCGTGTTCAAGGAAAACATGGTGCGGGCCGACGAGATTCCGCTGGTGCTGCCGGTGTTGGGCGCCCAGGGCTTGCCACGCGGCGCTAGGGTGCGCATCAAGCTGGGTGCGATGGACCTGATCACGCTGGATGTAAACGGCACCGTCATTGAGCGGCTGGATGCGCCGGTGCAGGACGCCGACGACGACGAGGGCGCTGAGGGTGATGACGACGACGTGGCCGGCCCGATTGCCATTGCCGTGGACGTGAACGAATCACCCGACGCGTCCAACGACGGCGCCACGGCGTAACTCTCGTGAACCTGCGGTCTTTCAGCACACTGCACATCGCTCTGGGGGTATCCATTGCGGTGCATGTGGTGCTGTTGACCGTGCGCTTTGTCGACCCTGAAGCATTCAACCGGGTGTTTGAAGACACGCCGCTGGAGGTGATTTTGGTCAACTCCCGCAGCAACGAAAAACCTGAAAAAGCCACCGCGATTGCACAGGCCTCTTTGGCGGGCGGGGGGGATGCCGAACGGGGCCGCGCCACCAGCCCGCTGCCGCCCTCGGCACTCACCGATGTGGGCGACGCCGCCGAAGAAGAATCCGCACGCAAGCTGCAAAGCTTGCAGGAACAGCAGTCCCTGCTGCTGTCGCAGGTCAAAAACCAGTTGGCAGCGCTGCCACCGCGCGACCCGCGCAAGGCGGCCAAAACCGCCGAAGAGGTGGAGCGGGAAGAAAAACGCCGACAACTCATCAACCTGTTGGCTGAAATCGAGCGGCGCATCAACAAGGAAAACGCCCGGCCCAAAAAGCGCTACATCAGCCCGGCCACGCGCGAAGAGGTGTACGCGGTGTATTACGACGCCTTGCGCCGCGCCATTGAAGACAAAGGTACCGAGAACTTCCCCAGCGCAAAGGGGCAAAAGCTGTATGGCGAGCTGACCATGGTCGTGACGGTGAACCATGACGGGCGGGTAGTCAATACCGAGATTGTGGAGAGCTCCGGCAACACCACACTGGACCGGCGCGCCGCCACCATTGCCCGCACCGCAGGGCCGTTTGGCACCTTCAACAAGGCGATGCGGCGCCAGGCCGACCAGATTGTGGTGGTCTCGCGCTTCAAGTTCACCCGCGACGAGACATTGGAAGCCAAAGTCTCCAGCAGCCCATGAAGCCGTTTTTGCGCTGGCTTGGCTTGTGCGCGCTGGCGGTGGTCGCGTTGCAGGTTTTTTTCGTGGCCCGTATTGCCAGCATGGCGGTACTGGCGCCCCAGTCCACCACCTTCGAGCGTTCTGAAGCCTGGCGCATTGCGACCGAAAAAAGTGCCCTGCGCTGGCGCCAGCAATGGGTGAACTACGACCAGATTTCCGACCACCTCAAGCGCGCGGTGATTGCATCGGAAGACGATGGCTTCAGCAACCACGATGGCGTGGACTGGGACGCGCTGGAGAAAGCCTGGGCCAAAAACGCCAAGGCGGAGCAACGCGCGTCCGGGCGCAAGCCCAGCCCCAACGCCACCCAAGGCCCCGCCGTGCTGCGCCCACCCAAAGTGGTAGGGGGCTCAACCATTACCCAGCAACTGGCGAAAAACCTCTTTTTGTCCGGGGAACGCACCTTGTTGCGCAAGGGGCAGGAGTTTGTCCTCACCTTTGCACTGGAAGCCTGCCTGAGCAAACAGCGTATTTTGGAGATCTACCTCAACCATGTGGAATGGGGCGAAGGCGTGTTCGGTGCTGAAGCGGCAGCACACCACTACTTTCGCAAGCCCGCCGCCAGACTCACCGCCTTTGAAGCCGCCCGTCTGGCAGTGATGCTGCCACGGCCCAAGTATTTCGAAAAGCTGCCAAATTCGGCCTATTTGTCCGGACGGGCCGGCGTGATCGTTGGGCGCATGGGCGACGCCCAACTGCCGTGATATCTCACTTATCATCCGCCGTATGCTTGCAAAATTAATGGGATGGTTCTTGCTGGGGTTGATCCGGATTCTCACCGGCTCACAGGCACGCTGGCACGGTTGCCCCCCCAAGGCCGAGCAGCGTATTTATTTTGCCAACCACCAAAGCCATGCCGACCTGGTCATGATCTGGGCTGCACTGCCCAAGGAGCTGCGCAGTGTGACCCGTGCCATTGCCGCGCGGGACTACTGGACCAAGTCTCCGTTCAAAAAGTGGCTTACCACCGAAGTGTTCAATGTGATCTACGTATCGCGTGACCGCACGGCCGACGAAGACCCCCTGGAGCCCCTGCTGGAAGCACTGTCCCACGGCGACTCCATTATTTTGTTCCCGGAGGGCACACGGGGGTATGCAGAAGAGCCGCAAGCCTTCAAGGCTGGGCTGTACAACCTGGCCGTCAAATGCCCCGGTGCTGTGCTGGTGCCCGCCTGGATCAACAACGTGCAGCACGTGCTGCCCAAAGGGGAGGTGGTGCCGGTACCGGTACTGTGTTCGGTGACCTTTGGTGCGCCCATTGCGCTGCAAGAGGGCGAAGACCGGGGCGCCTTCCTCAAACGCGCCCGCGAAGCCGTCATCGCGCTGCG
>CAJASG010000612.1 GCA_903944555.1 uncultured beta proteobacterium | reverse complement strand
GCGGTACCCAGCGTTGTCAAATGCCCCGTCAATGCTGTTTGCAATTCACCCAGCCGCTCGACCGCTGCGTTGCCACGGGAGGCCTCTTCCGCTCTGAGCGCACCCAATTCGCCGCGCAGCGCACTGGTTAGCAGATCCATGCGCTCGCCATGCTGTTGTAGCCAAGCCGATTCAGTAGCGATACGCGAGCGCATCAACTCCTCCGCGCTGACGATCAGCCGCGTGGTCTCGCCCAGCGTGTGGTTGGCATTGGCGTGCGCACGGTCTGTGATGTCCTCCGCGGTCTTGGCCAGGGTATTGCAAATTTGTTGCTGCTGGGCCCGCGTTTGCTCACCCGTGTCTCGCCACTCCCGGTGGAGTGTTGCCGCCATGGTTTCCAGCGACTGCGTCCACGCCTGTAGCCGTTGTCGATCCCCCGATGCCTGATCGGTCTGCATCGTGGAGTAGGCCTGGTTCACCGCATTCACCAGTGAACCGGACCGTTGCTCAAATGTGTCGACCATGCGCTCTTGCAGCAATTTCGATTGCTGAGCAACACCCGCCATGGCCGCCTCGACCACAGGTCGGATACTCTCACCGGCCAGTTGGGCGCTTTGACTCAGGCTGTCACGCAGGGACTTATCCACCGAATGCGCCAATTCGGTATACACACCCTTGACGTCGCTGTGAAAGCTTTCCTGGTTGGAGAGCAAACGCGTATTCAGCTGTTCGCTCATGCGCTCCATTTGCACCATCATCGACTGCAGTTTTTCGACCACTGCAGGCATGGCCTGGGATTGAAGCTGCAGTGCCTTGAAGGTTTCCTGGCGCTGGTGTGCAAGTGAAAAGCCACGCAGTACCGTTCCGATTTTTGTATCTAGCAATTGAGCCGTCAGCAGTCGTTCGCGGCGACTGAGCGCCGACATCAAACCCAGCATGGCCGAGGCCGCGACGCCCGCCACAGAGGTGCCAAACGCCAACCCCAGGCCCTTGATCGGAGCGGCAAGTGCAGATCGGATAGCCTGAATATCAGTCGTGCCTTCCAGTGCAAACACGGCACCATTGAGCGTGACGACCATGCCCAGGAAGGTGCCCAACATCCCAAGCATCACCAACAGACCCACCAGATAAGGAGTGAGCGCAGGCCCAGGCAAGCCGATACGCTCGCCTTCAATGCGCAAGCGCACGGGATTTTGCAGTGATGAATGCACGCTGCCGAGCCAATCCCCCAAGCTTGGGAGTGCATCGGGAACCGCCGCCAGTGCCTGGGCCAGGGTCAAAGTAGCCTGGCGAAACTGGCGCAACTCCAGCGCGCCAAAGACATACACCGCGCCAATAATCGCCGTCATCACCAGTGCCAAGAAATTGGTTCCGACAAAGCCAATACCGACCCAAACAACCGCCATCGCGCCCAGCACTGCGGCGCCCGTGAACAAATGTCTATTCATGTCTATCTTCTATCTCTTGGTTGAATGCTTCAATAAGGCCCAAAGCCGGTTGCAAGCGAAGATCCAGTTCTGCCAGCAACACCGCTTGTAAATCGCTGCAGAAACGCGCCAGCCAGCCGCCCGCATGCATCCATACGGCAGGGTTGTCTGCCTGACCGGTATCAGAAAGCCGTTGTTGGTGGGCCTTGAACAATTGCACAAAGCGGCTTTTGAACAGCAAAGGCAGCTTGGCGAGCAATTTTTCCTCGCGGTCACTCAAAATCCCGTCGAGCGCGGCATCCAGCGCAGCCAGCTTCTTGAGTGCGGGTGATGCACTCGTCAGGGCTTGCCGCACATTGGCCCGCAATGGGGGAATGCTCAGATCCATGTCGCGTTGGTGTGCCGCGTGGTAGCGGCGATACGGCGTGTAGGCAGCCGTCAGGTCCATAGGCAACTCAAGCACGGGGGCCGGAAACGCAATACGTGTCCCTCCCGCGCTGGCTGAACCACTCTTGGTGATTGAGTTTTCCAACCGCGTCCGTATCCGGTTAAGTTCGTCAGCGATGGCAACACCGGCCAGGGAGGGCATGCCAGCGGACGCGTCGGTCGGCCCGGCGGCGTTTGTGTTGTGCACCGCAGACAAGGTGATCGCGTCCGTAAAGTCCACCCACAGACCGAGTTTTTCTGCAAAAGCGTTCCCGGGCTCAACCGCATCCACCATGGACAGGTCGGCAAGAAAACGAATGAGTCTCGAACTATGGAAATTGGTACGCGGCAGGGCTCGCGTCATAGGCAGGTGCAATTGAAACCGAAAAAAGCGCAGAAACCGAAAAGCGGCCATTGGCTGACCGCAGGGTTCACGATGTGGGGTGATTTTACCCTTGGAAATCCCGCCCCCCACCCAAGACCCCGCCTATTGAGACGGGGCAGTGATAGTCAAGCGGCGTCGCGGCCCTTTTGGCTCTCAAAGTACACCACCTTGCGCGCGCGCTGAACATCACCCAAGGGGCGGTGCGTCGCCAACGCCTGCCATGGGTCAAACACCGCCGCTTCAACCTGTTTCGCGAAGTCCTTGGCGGCCTTGCTGGTGTGGTCGTAGCGGGGCAAGGTCATGCGTGCCACGGTCGTGTACGGCGTGGGCCAGTTAACCGAGGCATCCTCAATCGGAGTGAGTGCCTCGCTGACAAAGGGTTGCAACTGCAGATCCCATTGCAGATCCTGCTGAGCCAACCGGGCCGAGAAGTCAGCACCCCAGTCCTTGCTGGCACCGGGTGTGGGTTCGCCGTTCGCTGCCGCTGGAACCAGACGCACACGCACCGCGTAGGGGCCGCAGGCCATGGGCGCAGCGCTGAACACCGTCTCGCTGGCAAATCCGCCAAAGGGCTTGTCCACCGTTTTCAACATCTTCAGCAGACGCACCGGCCCACTCAACAGGCCGTAGCGCTTGACCAGATGTTTCAACAAAGCGCCACCGCCGCTTGCAGCCGCAACCACAAATTCCACGAATTCATCGCTTTTAGGGAAGGCAAACACTTCTTGGTTGATCAATGTGAAATCCTGGCTTTTGGCTGGGCCATTGCCCAGGGCCGAATCCCCCTGCACTCCGAGCACCCGCAGCGCAACACCGCGTATATCGGGCATGCGGTCCGGTGCCCGGTCCAGCCCACCATTGGATAACCGTACCCATACCTCAAACCGCCCGGCCTCCGCAAACAGCCCATGGCGGGCGAAGTCTGGGAGCCCATCCAACACATCGAGAGTGCCTTTTGCTGCAGTGAGCTGCTTGCGATGCAACGCCCTGCCCTTGCCATATTTTTTGGATTTACGTGCTTGAATGCCAGCGAAAGCCTTGCCATACCCGGCAAAGCGTTCGGATTCATCCGCTGCAACGGTCTCTTTCCAATGGGTACTGGGGATCAGTTTGTCGCTCATTCGAACACCTTGGCTTGGTCTAAAACACCACTCAACAATTCGGGGAGTCGTTCCCGGCCCATTTTGAAACCGCAGGCTTGTGCATGCCCACCGCCACGCATGCTCTCGGCCATGGGAATGCAGTTAAAGCCAGGTTGCGAGCGCAAGCCCGACTTGACCACGCCGTTCTTGTCCACACTCCACATCAGTGCAAAGGTGCCGCTTTTCCTGGACAAAATGTCCCCGACCAAACTATGAAAAACACCGGGCACATTGACCATCAATCCATTGACCCCGTTGAAAACCAAGGGCAGCGCGTGCTCCGCCAGGTCCGCCGCAATTTTGCTGAATTTTTCATCCATGGCCTGTCCGCGTTCAATGTAGCCGGACAGCTGCTCAGCATCGAACGCCGCAATTTCCTGCCAGCGCTCAAACTCATTGGGTTCCATGTCCAAGGCAGCCAAAAACCCGGCACTTTCTGGGTATTGCCAGACCCAGATGTCGCGGTCTTCCACAAAACGCACCAAATCAGGCAAGGCCTTTTCAGGCCAGAAATACTCCCAGGCCAACCGCGCACCGGATTTACTCAGGTCAAAGTGCACCACCCCGCAGCGGCAGGCAAAGCCGGTCAGCTTGTCTGCCGCGCTCTTGTGGTGGTCCAACATCACCAACTTGGCGGCCCGCTCCTCGATGTCGCGCATGATTTCGGGCGAAAACGAAAAATCCAGAATGTAAACGGCACGCCCCGCCAGCGTGGGCAAGTCATCCACGGTTTTGATATCGCCATGGTCCAGACCCAAAAAAACTGCCTGCCCCTCATAAAACATCCACGCCGCCAAGGCGGCAGCAAAACCGTCCGGGCAACCATGCCCATGGTAAATAACCAGGGGCTGTGGGTCGTTTTTATCAGGGGGAAACAGCAGGCTTAAGGGAAGAATTGTTTTCATTGCGGCTACTGTACCGCGATCCGGTGACACGAATGGCCGGCCAACCCCTTGTTAGCCCCCTGCCGTCTTACCCTCCCTTATTTCATCAAATGCTTGGCCAGCGCGTGAAATGCCGGCAACGACGTCGGGTCCATATTGGCATTGGCCGCCAGCGGATGCGATGCATAGCGGGCGATCACCATCTCTGCTTTGGGGTCCACATAGATCGCTTGACCGTTGACGCCTCGCGCAGCGAAAGCCCCATGCTCGTTGTGCGACACCCACCACATGTTGCGGTAGCTCCAGTCGGGAATCGTTTTGTAGCCCGCTTTGGCGAAATTCGCCTTATCTCCGCCCTTGCGAATATCTGCCACCACGCTTGCAGGCACGATCTGTTGCCCGTTGTACCGGCCATCAAGGCGCATCATTTCGCCAAACCGCGCCATATCACGCAGCCCGGCGTTCATGCCACCACCAGCAAATTCGTTGCCCACGGTGTCCACCACAAAATAGGCATCCTGCTCAGCGCCCAGCTTGCTCCAAATACGGTCCTGCAGATTGTCTCCGACAGACTTTCCTGTTACCCGGCGAATCACCCAGCCCAGCGCATCGGAATTCACCGTCTTGTAGGCAAGCGCCTGGCCATGCTCGCCTTCTTTTTTAACGGTCTGCAGAAACTCATAGAACGTCTTAGGACCCTCGTAGCCGGGTGCGCGCGGCACGATGCTGCCGGCGCGCACATGGTCCCAAATCTCGGCCTTGGGGTCCGCATAGTTTTCTGAATACTTGATGCCGGTCGTCATATCCAACAACTGGCGCACGGTGGCATCGCCAAACCCGGTTTCCTTGAGCTCTGGCACGTATTTGGAGACCCGTGCGTTTTCATCAATGGTTCCGTCTGCCGCCAACATGGCCCCAATGGTTCCAAAGAACGACTTGGTCACCGACATGGCGATATGCTGCCCTTGGGGCTTGAGTGCGCCAAAGTAGCGTTCGTACACAATGCGCCCTTTGTGCAAGACGACAATTCCATCCGTGTAGTTAGCGCCCAGTGACTGCACCCAACTCATGGTATCGCCCGTGCCCATCACCTGGAAGGTGACCGCATCAAGGTCCTGGCGCTCCGCTCGCGGCAAGACGCTAACTGCCCCATCCCCCCTGCCGACATTGGTAGTTGCCACCATTTGGCGGATATTGGAAAAAGACCACCGTGTTTGCGGAAATCTCAGCGTTCCACCGGTAGCGAATTGAACCACCTTGTCCGGGGCAGGCGGTGAACCCTGCATCCACCCCATCGTGACGGGATCGCTGGCCTGTGCGTCCGGAAATTTGGGAGTGGTCTGGGCAATGGCATGCTGCGCTGCTGCGGCAATGACCGTCAGCAGGGCAATGCGACCCAGACAATTCAGCTTTGTTTGTGACATGCAAGTCTCCAATGGTTTGATTTCGCCCTGTCTCAGAACAGGTCTCAATCCATTGTGATCCGCAGCTTCAAATCCGGTATTCGGGTTTGCCCTTCACCGCTGTCGCCGAAAAGACAGCCGCGCCAACGCTCTTTCATTCAAAATTAAATGCTATCTTTTTGATAGCTGCCTGCGCATACTCCAAGGGCGATACGGCCACTTTTAATCATTATTTCGGACTATCTTCCGCTTTAGGAGGCCGTGGGATTTTCTTGAACTTGATCAGGCGGGCCATTTCAATGGCGTCTTTCTTGACCTGACGCTCGGCGTCAATCTTCTGCCCGACCGCCAGCCACTGGGCAAACTCGTCGGGCGTTTCCAGCGTGACACGCCCCAGCGCGTTCTGGCGGAAATCGTAAATGGCCACTTCGGCCGCCTTTTGCAAATCGATCTTGCCGCCGGGCCTCAGGCCACCGCGCTTGCGCCCAATGGCGTCCAGCAATTGCTCGTCGGTCTGGTCCGCCACCCCACTCAGGGCGTAGCGCGCCTCCAGAGCTGCGGGGTACTGCTGGCGCAGGTAGTCCAGCAGCTCCAACGCCACTTCTTGCTCGTCAAAGGCATTGCGGCCAATGGCGCCGCTGGCGGCCAGGTTGTAGCCACTTTTGGCGACGATGATGCGCGGCCACAGCACGCCGGGCGTGTCGTACAGGTAAAAGTCGTCGGCAATGGTGATGCGCTGCTCCAGCTTGGTCACCCCGGCCTCATCCCCGGTCTTGGCCGCGCGTTTGCCTTTGAGCGTGTTGATGAGGGTGGACTTGCCCACATTGGGAATGCCACAAATCAGCACCCGCATCGGCTTGGTCATGCCGCCACGTTTGGGGGCGAGCTCATGGCACGCCGCCACCAGCGCCTTGGCGGGCGCGGTCATGCTGGCATCCAGCCCCAGCGCGCGAGTGCCCGGCAGGCTGTTGAAGTGCGCCAGCCACAGTGCGGTTCGCACAGGGTCGGCCAAATCCTGCTTATTCAGCACTTTGAGCGCTGGCTTGGCGGCTGTGATCTCCGCCAGCATGGGGTTGGCGCTGGAGCCGGGCAGGCGCGCGTCCAGCAGTTCAATCACCACATCAATTTCCTTGATGCGGTCCTGAATCGCTTTTCGGGTCAGGTGCATATGCCCTGGGAACCACTGGATGGCCATGCTTCGTTCTTTCTCTAAATAATCAAACCGCTGCCAGCGCTTGGTCCAGGTCTGCCAACAAATCGTCAATGTGCTCGATGCCGATAGACAGGCGCACCATGTCGGGCTTGACACCGGCTTTGGCTAACTCCGCCGGGTTTAACTGGCGGTGGGTGGTGGTGGCGGGGTGGCAGGCCAAGGATTTGGCGTCGCCAATGTTCACCAGTCGGGTAAACAGCTTCAAGGCGTCCTGGAAACGGGCACCGGCTTTCAGGCTGTCATCCCCTTTGATGCCGAAGCTGATCAGGCCGGAGGCGCGACCGCCCATGTACTTTTGCACCAACGCGTGGTCGGCATGCTCGGGCAAACCGGCGTAATTCAACCAGCCCACCTTGGGGTGCGCTTGCAGGTGGCGCGCCACCTTCAGTGCGTTTTCGCAGATACGGTCCATGCGCAAGGCCAGTGTCTCAATGCCTTGCAGGATCTGGAACGCATTCATGGGGCTGAGCGCCGCACCCATGTTGCGCAAAGGCACCACGCGAGCGCGGCCAATGTAGGCGGCAGCTCCCAACGCTTCGGTGTAGACCACGCCGTGGTAGCTCACATCCGGCTCGTTCAGGCGTTTGAAGCGCTCCTTGTGCTCAGCCCAAGGGAACTTGCCGCTGTCCACAATGGCGCCGCCAATGGTGGTTCCGTGGCCGCCCAGGTACTTGGTAAGCGAATGCACCACGATGTCGGCACCGTGCTCAAACGGGCGGCACAGGTAAGGACTGGGAACCGTGTTGTCCACGATCAATGGCACACCGGCGGCGTGCGCCACCGCAGCCAAAGCAGCCAGATCGGTCACATTGCCCAGGGGGTTGCCTACGGACTCGCAATACACCGCCTTGGTGCGAGCATCGATCAACTTGGCAAACGAAGCCGGGTCTTTTGCATCAGCAAAGCGCACCTCAATGCCCATTTGGGGGAAGGTGTGGGCAAACAGGTTGTAGGTGCCACCGTACAAGGTGGAAGCCGAGATGATGTTGTCACCCGTTTCGGTAATGGTTTGAATCGCGTAGGCGATTGCCGCCATGCCGGAGGCCACCGCCAGAGCCCCAATGCCGCCTTCCATCGCCGCGACACGCGCTTCCAGCACGCCGTTGGTCGGGTTCATGATGCGGCTGTAAATATTGCCGGCAACTTTCAAGTCGAACAGGTCTGCACCGTGCTGGGTGTCGTCAAAGGCATAAGCCACCGTCTGGTAGATGGGAACTGCCACAGCCTTGGTGGTGGGATCGGGCGTATAGCCGCCATGCACTGCCAGTGTCTCAATCTTCATTGGGTAAGTCTCCTTGAATTCAATCGATGGGGTCGGACCGCCAACCTGCAAATAAACGGGTGCAGCGGGGTTGCAATTGTCAGGCAGTTTGTGCAATGGCGGCGTCTTAGGCAGCAGCCTCTAGGAAATTCACTGAAATTAAGGTGCCTGCACTAGGTCAAATCGGGAAAATTGAACCCAGCGCTAAACACTCTCACTCCATTTTTAAGGAAATCCACATGACCGCCAAGAACCTCGCCACCGTGACCACCGAATTGATCGAATCCTACGGCAACACCGCCAAGAACGTGATCAACGCCTACCGCGTTGGCAACGAACGCGCTGTGAGCTATGTGAACCAGAGCTGGGCTGCTGCAGTCAAGAAGACTGGCACCCGCCTGAGCGCCGATGTGCGTGGCAATGCCGTAGCTGCACAGAAGAAAATCACCGCTTTGTACGCTCAGGGCGTGACATTGACATCCGATGGCGCTGACGTTGCTGTCAACAAGGCCGTTGAGTTGGCCGAAAAAGGCGTCGTGCAAGTCGCTGCCAATGCCAGCCGTTTCGAGAAAGCCACTGGCGTTGCCGCTTTGAACACCTTGGCCGTGGCCGCTGTGCCCGCAGCACAGGCTGTGACCAAAGTTGCTGTCAAGCTGGAAGCGCAATCCGTTGCACTGGCAAACAAGATCGCTGGTTCTGCTGCCAAAGTCAAAGTGGCTTCTGTCAAGCGCACCGTGACAAAGAAGGCCGCTGTTGTCAAGAAGGCTGCTGCTGCCAAAGTTGCTGCTTAATCAGCCCTGAATAAAAAAAGCGCCAGCCGTGCAAACGGCTGGCGCTTTTTCTTTGAGTCTCCCCATCAAGGGCTGGGTTGTCTTTGCGCCACCAAGCGCCGGGGCGACAAATATTCGCGCAGGTAAATGTCAAACGGCATAGTGTCTGCGTCCTCGATCTTGCGCTGATCTTCCAACGAAGTTTTCGCCAACTGAGCAAAACGCTGTGCGCGGGCGTCATCCCACGGCGCGTCCAGCATGGACTGTTTCATGCTCTGCGACTTGGCACGGACAAAAGCCACAAACGAGCCATCAAACTGCTCCGTTATCTCGCGCAGTACGCGTGCCGACGGCAGTGTCTGCGGATGGTGCAACGCGTGCTCTGCGGCCTGCACCGAAGCACTGTAATCCGTCGTGCCATGGGCCGCGTCCAACTGCGCGGCCATGGGTGCAAACGAACGCACCAGCTCCAGTCCCCAGTCGGTCAGTGTCACCCGGGAATCACCTCGCTCCAACAGCAGCCCGGGCTCACGCCCCCGCTCTGCCACGCTTTGCTGGTTGTGCGCCAGCGCAACAATCTCCTGTGGCGTGTCCAGCGGGCTGTCGGTCTGCAGGCAGTGCAGCAAGAAAACATCCAGAAAACGCATGGTCTGCGCGGTGATGCCCACAGTCTCAAACGGGTCCAGGTCCATCAGGCGCACTTCCACATACTCCACACCCCGCTCGCGCAGGGCATGCAGCGGGCGCTCGCCGGGGAAGATTACCCGCTTGGGCCGAATGGTGCCGTAGAACTCGTTTTCAATCTGCAACAAGCTCGTCGCCAGCTGCCGGTACTCACCTTCCGGTCCGCGCACGCCAATCGCCTCGTAAGGCGGATAGGCGCGAGTCAGTGCGTCCTCCAGCGAGTGGCCGTAGCCCTCCAAGCTGTTGTAGCTGACGGCCAGTGAAGCCTGCGCATCACTCTGGTAGCCCAAACGTCCCATGCGCAACGACGTTGCGTAGGGCAAGTACATCGTGCGTTCGTTCAATGACTGCAATTGGTGCTGGCGGCCCGCAACAAAGCTGGAACACACCGCAGGCGAGGCCCCAAACAGGTACAGCAGCAAAAAGGCATGCCTGCGGAAATTGCGGATCAGTCCAAAATAGTCTTCGCTGGAGACACCCGGCAACGACCAGTTGTAGTGAATACCTGAAATGGTCTGCATCCGGCGGCCATAGCGATGACCCAAGCCCATGCGGTAAACGCTCTTGGCCTGCCCCACGTTGGATGTGCCGTATTGCCCAATGGGAATGGCATCGTCGGCGGGCAACCCACACGGCATGCTGGAGACCCACAGCATCTCGTCCCCAATTGCGCGCGCGGTGAACTGCTGCACCCGTGTGAGTTCATCCAGACAATCTTGCACACCGGCATGCACACCGGTGATGAGTTCGACCTGCGATTCACTGAAATCGGTGGTGATATTTGGGTGCGTCAGCGCCGACCCCAGCGCCACCGAATGGGGTGTCATGGCAAGAGCCCCGCTGGGCAGTGCGCGTAAACTTTCCTTCTCCACCCCGCGGCGGATTCCTTGCAGACGTTCAGTGGTCAGTGCGCCAGAGGCTTTTGTGTAACGATCCATGCCTGTAGCCCTTAAATTTTTCTTGGGCGCAAAGGTAACACAGGCTGAACATTTCTGCAGTCCCACGTACATTCGCGACGAGGCTGGTAGATTGCAGCCAAATCGGAGATTTCAATGGCAACCAACGCCCTCATTCTGCAAAAACCCACCGGGACCACGGCCCAACTCATTCTGTTGTTTCACGGCGTGGGCACCAATGCACAGTCCATGCGCATGGCGGGTACCCGCTTGGCCGCAGTATTTCCGCAGGCCATGGTGGTGGCCGTGAACGCACCCTTGCAAGGTGAAACACCAGAGAGTTTTCAATGGTTTCCGGTCACGGACGGCCAGCAATCAGATGACCAGACCGGTACAGCGCAGGCAATGCCCGCCTTCGCGGCCTGCGTGGCACATTGGCAGCAACACACAGGGGTTGGTCCGGATGCCACCGCGCTCATTGGATTTTCCCAAGGCGCCACCATGGCCTTGGAATCCACCAAGCTGCCCGAGGCACTGGCCAGCCGGGTGGTGGCAATTGCCGGCCAGTTCGCCAGCCTGCCTGACACCGATGCCTATGCAGGCACCATCCATTTTTTGCATGGCAAGGACGACCCGGTGGTTCCCTACAAACACACGGTGATGGCGGCCCACCACCTGAAAGATCTGGGAGGGGACATCACGGCGGAAGTCCGGCCCAACATCGGCCACGAAATTCACCCCGAATTCATCGAATTGATGGCAGAAAAACTGAGCACCCACATCTCCCACCGCATCTGGACCCTGGCGATGCAGGCGCAGCAAGCGCAGGACGCCAAGCCTTAAGCGGCTCCCAGTCGCGCCGTAGCGACCGCAATTTCATGGGTGCCCTGCGCCGCTCCGCTGCCAGGCACCGTCTCACCCACGCGGTCGGTGACCTGTCCAAGCTGCTCGCCCAAACGCTCGGCAGCCTGGTCCTCAAAACCAATCCAGGCACCCTGTGTCATTGTGATGTGGGCGGCTTCAACGCTGCCAGCACCGGCACACAAAATGGTGCGCGTCGGTGCATCCTGCGCCACCAGCACCAGCATCGCGGGCACCACAGCCTCAGGCTTTAGCGCCTGCAGCACCGCAGCAGGCATCAGGCCTTCGGTCATGCGGGTGGCGGCTGTCGGCGCCAGACAATTCACCCGGATGTCGTGCTTGGCACCTTCCAGGGACAGTGTTTGCATCAGCCCAACCAGGGCCATTTTGGCAGCGCCGTAATTCGACTGACCAAAGTTGCCGTACAGCCCGGAAGACGAAGTCGTCATGACAATACGACCGTACTTTTGTTCGATCATGTGGGGCCAGACTGCCTTGGTGCAGTGCACCGCACCCATCAGATGCACATCCATCACCAAGCGGAAATCTGCCAACTCCATCTTGGAAAAACTCTTGTCGCGCAGAATGCCGGCGTTGTTGACCAGAATGTCCACCCGCCCCCAGGTGTCCACCGCCTGCTGGACCATAGCCTGCACGGCGTCCCAGTCCGTCACGGATGCGTTGTTGGCAATGGCCTCACCGCCCGCCGCGCGAATCTCGGCCACCACCTGTTCTGCCGCCGACAGGGACCCGCCGGAACCCTCCCGTGCGCCACCCAGATCATTGACTACCACTCGGGCTCCGCGCGCGGCCAATGCCAAGGCATGCTGGCGCCCCAATCCACCGCCTGCGCCCGTCACAATCGCCACACGGCCTTTGAAATCGATGTTCATAAACACTTCCTGAATTAAATGGGACACGCCTGACGCATCGACTCTGCTAGCCTCTACGCAACAGCCCCTGCTGCAATTCCAGCATTTAACCGCACTACCAACCGCGAAGCCTGTCACCCATGGAACTCAACTCCGAAGTCGTCACCACACCGCCCCGCGACGCCGCCACCGTGGTTATGCTGCGGGATACCCCCAAAGGGCTAGAAGTGTTTTTGGTGAAACGCCATGGCCTGTCAGACGTGCTGGGCGGAGCCTACGTCTTCCCCGGCGGCAAGCTGGACGACAGCGACTCCAAACTGGACCCGCAAGCGCACCTGGACCAAGCGCCGGAACACCTGCACAAGGCTTTAGGCGAATCCGACACCCACATCAACATCGCGACCGGCCTGTACGTTGCCGCGTTGCGCGAAGCCTTTGAAGAATCGGGTGTGCTGTTTGCGCACCACGCCAACACGGCCACCCTGGCAGACACCGCCCGTGCCGCGCAGTTGCAGCGCGACGCCCTGCCCTTCAACCAGATATTGGCGCAGATGGCCTTGCGGCTGCAAACCCAATCCGTGCTGCCTTGGTCGCGCTGGATCACGCCGATCATGCCCTCGGTCAGCAGCAAGCGCTTTGACACCCGCTTCTTTGTGGCGGCCATTCCCCCAGACCAGGTTGCCAGCCACGACAACCACGAGACCACCGAAAGCGCCTGGCTGCCACCCCGCACCGCGCTGGAGCAGTACCGGGACGGTCAGATCGAACTGGCACCACCCCAAATCATGAGCCTGGCACACTTGGCCCGCCACAACACGGTCGACAGCGTCATGTCCGCTGCCCGCGCGACCCCACCCCCCGTGATCCAGCCGGAAGCATTCGACGATGCCGGTGAGCGTGTGATTTGCTACCCCGGCGACCCGCGCCACTCGGTGCTTGCGCGGGCGCTCCCCGGCCCCACGCGCTTGCGCTACCGCAACCGCCGGTTTGAACCGATGGATGGATTTGAAGCGCTGTTTGGTTAGGCAGCCACGCCGACACAAGAATAGAGCAGAGCCATATCAGGATTTACCCAGCAGCAGCAGCGCGAGCTCCTCTGCCCCCATCAACCCGATACCCTGCTCCTTGGCATACTGCCGGGCTTTCTGTGTCACTTCGCTCAAGCTGATGTAAACACAGTGCTGCGCGGCAAGGGCTTGCCGCTCGGTGGACAAGTCACGTAAGGCATCGACACCATGGTTGGCTGCCTTCCAGCGTTTGCAGCTGACCAGTGTGACCGCGCCATCCCGGCTGAGCTGCAAATCGGCCGCCGAGCTGGCGAGTCGGCTAACTGCAAATCCTTTGCGCACATAGGCCTGCTCCAGCGCACTTGAAAAATCACGCCATGACTGGGTACCAACCCGGGCCAGCGCCTCGGACACGCGCGCTGGATCTGGCGCTTGGGACTGCCGCCACGCCGCAATGGTGCCGATCACCAGGAATGGCAAGGCTCCCATCATGCCAAACGGTGCATATGGCTCGGGCAAAACGGCCCGGGACGCAAGGACGATGCCCGCCAGAATGGCAAAGCTGATCCACCACGGCGAGCGCAGCAGCACTGCAAACAAGGAATTCTTTGCCATTTTGAACTTCATACATCACCCATTTAGCCCCCGCAGCTTGCGGCCCGCAAGTGTACGGCCCATCCAGAATCTCGGATTCATCCGGCACTAAGGTGGAGTCGAATCTCACACGCTTCGCACTCTGGCCAGCCACAACCGCACCACTTCAGGGTCGTCCACCGTGCGCAGCTCCTGGTAGGCCAGCTCGGCTTGCGGATAGTGCCGGCGCATGAAGTTCAGCCACTGCTTGAGGCGCCCGGCCTGTTGGCGGCGCTCCAGGCGGCTGCACACCAGTGACCAGAACGCCTCAACCAAAGGAAGCAGCGCCTCCCAGCTCACCCCGTCAAACGGCTCTGCCCCCGTGCCGCCGGGGTTGATTGCGTGGCGAATGGACAGCGCGAGACCGGGGTTCACCACCATGCCACGGCCCAGCATGACCATCTCGCAGCCGGAGGCCTGTCGGCATTTATGGGCATCGTCCACGGTCCAGACTTCGCCATTGGCAGCCACCGGAATGGCCACGGCCAGGCGGATGTCATTGACGCGGTCCCAGTAGGCGGGCGGCCGGTAAGCATCGGCTTTGGTGCGGGCATGCACCACCAGCTCATTGGCACCCCCGGCTGCAATGGCCTGGGCGCACTCCACCGCGCGGCTTGCGTCGTTGAAGCCGAGCCGCATCTTGGCCGACACCGGGATGTGCGCGGGCACCGCGCGGCGCACGGCCCCCACAATTTGGGTAAGAAGCTCCGGATCTTGCAACAAGGCAGCGCCGCCGCCATGGCGGTTGACCACCTTGGCCGGGCAGCCAAAATTCAAATCGATACCGGGGGCGCCCATTTCCGCCAGACGGGCGGCGTTTTCTGCCAGGCAGGCCGGGTCAGAGCCCAAAAGTTGTGCCCACACCGGCACGCCCGCCGGGGTGCGGCCGCTGTTGTCCAACTCGGGCACGATGCGCAGAAAAGCCCGCTCCGGCAACAGGGCATGGGTGACGCGAATGAACTCCGAGACGCAGCGGTCCACCCCACCCACCCGGGTGAGGATGTCACGCAGCACAAAGTCCAGCAGCCCCTCCATGGGGGCAAGCAGAATCATCCCTTAGTGGCGGATCAAATGGTCAAAGGCGCTCAACGCGGCCTTGGCACCGTCGCCTGCGGCGATCACGATTTGCTTGAAAGGCACCGTGGTGCAATCGCCTGCGGCAAACACGCCGGGCACATTGGTGTGGCCTTTGGCGTCCACCACAATCTCGCCAAACTTGGACAGCTCCACCGTGCCCTTGAGAAATTCGGTGTTCGGCACCAGCCCGATCTGCACAAACACGCCTTCCAGCGCCACGGTGTGCTCCACGCTGGTGGCACGATCCTTGTAGCGCAGGGCGTTGACCCGGCCATCGGCGCCGGTGATCTCGCTGGTTTGGGCGTTGGTGTGCACCGTCACGTTAGGCAGGCTATGCAGTTTTTTCACCAACACGGCGTCGGCCTTCAGCTCGGGCATGAACTCGATCACGGTGACATGGCGCACCACACCGGCCAGGTCAATCGCGGCTTCCACACCGGAGTTGCCGCCGCCTATCACCGCCACGTCCTTGCCCTTGAACAATGGGCCGTCGCAGTGCGGGCAGTAGGCCACGCCCTTGTTTTTGTACTCCTGCTCGCCGGGCACATTCACATTGCGCCAGCGTGCGCCGGTCGACAAGATGACAGTTTTGCTCCTGAGCGAAGCACCGTTGGCCAGTTTCACTTCAATCAGGCCACCGGGCTCGGAGGCGGGCACTATGCTTTCTGCACGTTGCAGGTTCATGATGTCTACCTCGTAGAAGCGGGTGTGGGCTTCCAGCGCGGCGGCGAATTTGGGGCCATCGGTCTCCAACACCGAGGGGTAGTTTTCAATCCCCATCGTGTCATTGGTTTGGCCGCCAAAGCGCTCGGCCACAATACCGGTACGGATACCCTTGCGTGCGGCATACACGCCAGCCGCAGCACCGGCCGGGCCACCGCCGACGATCAGCACGTCAAAGGCTTCTTTTTGCGACAGTTTGGCGGCGTCTTTGGCCGCTGCCCCGGTGTCGATCTTGGCCAGTATTTCTTCCACCAACATGCGCCCAGAGCCAAACATCACTCCGTTCAGGAAGATCATCGGCACGGCCATGATTTCACGCGCATTGACCTCGTCCTGGAAGGCGCCGCCTTCGATGACAGTGGTTTTGATCTTGGGGTTAAAAATAGCCATCAGGCTCAGCGCCTGTACCACGTCCGGGCAGTTGTGGCAGGTCAGGGACATGTAGACCTCGAAATTGAAGTCACCGTCCAGGCCCTTGATCTGTTCAATGATGTCCGCCTCGACCTTGGGCGGGTGGCCGCCACTCCACAGCAAGGCCAGCACCAGCGAGGTGAACTCGTGGCCCAAAGGTAACCCGGCAAAGCGCAGGCTGGTGGCAGTGCCAGCACGCTGCAGGGTGAACGAAGGCTTGCGGGCATC
>CAJASG010000611.1 GCA_903944555.1 uncultured beta proteobacterium | reverse complement strand
TGAGCAGAAAAGGTGTCAACTCATTTCAGGACGGGTCAAGTCAAAGAAAAAGGGGCATGAAAAAGAAGGGCTATATGCAATCTGGGGTTGGAGTCAGGCATGTGCTTGCAAACTCGTTACCACTCCAATTGGTTGAAACTGCGATTTGCATCCTCCAGCCCGATCGTTGACCGAGGCATTTTCCTGGTAACTGGGAACCTTGCACAAGCTCTGCGCCACAGGGACAGGGCAGCCCCCGCAGGGACTATGTGTTGAGCTGCTTCCCAAGCAGACACCGTAAAGAGCCCCTTCATGCAAAAGGAGTGTTGATTGTCACTGTCAAGTGGCGTAAAGTTCGAAATACCCCATTTAGGAGCCTCTTATGAATGTTTCAAGCTCAAGCAGTCCGTCACTTAAGTCGACGCAACAGCCAACGCAGCTCCAAAAAACACAACAGATGCGTGCACAGGTCCAGCGTGCCGAGCCTGATGTCAAACAGGTTAAGCAGTCGCAGGCAGAACAATCCAAACCGGTGGTCAATACGCAGGGTCAGACGACTGGCCGCCTGCTCAATGTGACAGCCTGAGATCAACATCCAGCAGACGTCGTTATGACAGTACTCGCTGCCACAACCGGTGCAAGGTCCTCGCTGCAATCGGCGCTGCTTCGCAGCCGCATTGCGGCAGCCCGTCGCGACGTTGAGCAAGCTGAGTCTTACGCGCAAAGCCTGCGCAGGCAGACCGATGCACAGGAAAACGTGGTTCAACAGGGCCAAAGCCGGGTAAAGGCAGTCGAAAACGCTGCACAGACTCCCACATCAAACAGCACCAAAGCGAGTGCTCCTGCGCCCCAGCCGGATCCTACGTATATCAATGCCTTGGCAGAAGTCTTTCAGGCTGCCGAACCGATATTGGAGTCGGATCTTTCACCGGTGCAAAAAAGTATTGTTGAGTCTGATTTGCTGGCGAGGACCAATAAGGCATGGGACTCCTCGCAGCCTACCCCGCCTAGCCCAGCGCCCTACCAGTCGACAGTATTCCAGAGCCCATCTCAAATCATGGGGCGCGTGTTGGACGTAAGCGCTTAACCGGTGCGGCTTTATGCACCACACACTAAAACCTTACATCCGCCAGGCCTTTGGCGAACATCTGGAGCACGGCATCTTCGCCCATGGCTTTGCCAGATCCTTGTGTGATGACTGCGGACGCGCAGCAAGCGGGGACTACTTCGTGGCCTATTCCTGCAAAGGCCACTGAACTTCCGAAAGAGGGTACACCGCAGGTGTCGGCTCCCGCGACATTGCCGGCACTGGCAATTCAACGGTTCAACCCTGAATTGCATATAGTCAAAAGAGGGAAAGAATGGCTGGGCTCAGATTGGCAGGATTGGCACGGTGCGCTCGCAATGACGGCGACGAGTGCTTACCCCCGCGTGCATCACATCAAAATGTATTTATATAGGAGCTGCTTGCGCACATCCGCAAAGGGCTGAAACCCTATTTTCCACAGAATTTCACTAGTGTCCGGTAAATTCCCTTGCAAAGCAGTCAAAACCTAAGCTGGGTGGGGGTTTCAAGAGGTTTTTTGATTCCGGCGATTTGAAATCCGATTTTTGCCCATGGGCATATCGTGACCTCATTTTTCGAGGTTTACGCCATGAACACAGGTCGCACGGTATTCGCGCAATTGCTCTCTGTCGTACCGTTTAGCCACTTCGAACACCTTGTTGATAAGTACCAAGCCAACCGCTGGACGCGGGACTTCACCGCCTGGAGCCACTTCATTTGTATGGCCTACGCGCAGTTCACCCGCCGAGAAGGTTTGCGCGACCTGATCGTGTGCCTGAACTCGCAAAGCACCAGGCTCTACCACTGTGGACTACGCCAGCGTGTATCGCGCTCCACGCTGGCCGATGCAAACGAGCGGCGGGACTCGCATTTGTTCGAAGCACTGGGGCAACGTCTGATCGAAATTGCGTTGGATTTGTACAAAGACCATGACATTGGCCTGGGTCTAAAGGAGCCGCTGTATGCCATGGACTCCACCACCATCGATCTGTGCCTGAAGCTGTTTCCCTGGGCTGATTTTCGGTCAACCAAAGCGGGCATCAAAGCCCATACGGTGATCGACCTTCGGGGCGCCATTCAGGTCATGCTGTCGATCACTACAAGCAAAGTGAGCGACGTGGGTCAACTCGATGCATTGAGGCTGCCCAAAGGCTCCATCGTCGTGCTGGACCGGGGCTACGTGGACTTTGCAAGACTGCACCGACCGGTACAACGGGAGTGCAGTTTTGTAGTGCGCGCCAAAGGCAACTTGAGCTTCAATTGCAGCGCAGCGCACGCCATCGATATTCAGACCGGTGTGCATTCGGATCAAACCATTATGCTCACGGGTGCGCGCTCCAAGAAGGGCTACCCTGAAGTGGCCCCCGAATTTGAGACAGGTGTTTAAGTGGGACACTGTCCAAAGAAACGG
>CAJASG010000610.1 GCA_903944555.1 uncultured beta proteobacterium | reverse complement strand
CTGGTGAGCGCCATCCTGGCCGAACAAGATGAGGAGTGGATGACTGCAAAAATCTACCTGACCATGAAACACTGATTCGGCGCGTAAGCGCAATACCCCAATGCCAGTTCGCGGAATTTACAGAAAAGAAGTTGCTTTATCGCGCAGGCAGTTTGGCGAAACGCCCGGCAATAGCGATCACACGTGTCGCAATAGCTTCAGGCAGCGTCGTTGCCTCCAGCGACATGATGGCGCCCTGTGAGAAGCCGACCAAGGTGGTGGCTTGTGGCGCGCACCCACTCACCTGCTGCCAATGCGCCACGGTCTTCGTGAATTCCGGCATAGCTGCAGCAATACGCTCCGGACGGTTGGCCTCGGTAATCTCTGCGACAGAGAACCACTGATGCCCCCGGCCGAAGTCACTTTGAGCCGGCGAGGCCACACTCACCACCATGGCGTACGGCGGCATATCTGCCAGACCGCGCGCGACCGGCACCATGGTGTCCGGACCCGAGCCGACGCCATGAAACATGAGGATCAGGCGCTTGGCCGGGACATCCGGAGTTTGAACAATGACAGAAGAACTCATCGGGAAAATCCCTCACGTGTTGCCCGGCGCACTGTTGGCGCCAAACTCAAACAAAACCGTGCCAAGCAGGGGCAATGGCTGTACCGCGGCCTGCGCCGTAGCCGAAGTAAATATTCAGTCCGGCCAAGGGCTCCAGATAGCGAGCGTTTTTCAGAGCACCGGCGTCGACTGTGGCGTAGCCCAAGCTCTCAGCCAACGCTTTGACCGACGCCTTTGCGGCCTCGTCGTCGCCTGCATAGAAGACGGTGAGGGCTTGATCGCCGAGCTTGGCGCCTTGCGACAAGACTTGGGCAAACAAGGTGTTGAACGCCTTGACGACGTGTGCGCCCGGCACAGCACGGGCAATCTCTTCCGCTGCGGATGTGCTATGGCCAACGGTCAGGCCCATGTAGTCCGCAGTCAATGGATTGGTAATGTCGATAACAACTTTGCCTGTCAGGTTGCCCACCGCGCCCAATGCACCGGCAGCATCTGCGTAGCCGGTGGCTAGAACGATCAGGTCTTGTCCGTCCGCAGCATTTGCGCCAGCCACAGCATGGGTGCGGAAGAGGTGGGTCTTGGCTACCTTACGCTGGACCGTGGCGCGCCCACGCTCAGTGGTGGCGAGGCGCAGCGCATTCGCTTGGCGGCGCAACTTGGCGGCAACTTGCAGGGCGTTTGTTATGTGCTGGACGAGCCCACGGTTGGCCTGCATATGGCGGATGTGGAAAAACTCATCCACGTGCTGCACCGCTTGGTCAACGGCGGCCACAGTGTGGTGGTGATTGAGCACGATCTGGATGTGATTGCCGAGGCCGACTGGGTGATTGACCTGGGGCCGGACGGCGGCAACGCCGGTGGCCAAGTCGTGGCTGCGGCCACGCCAGAGGCCGTGGTGCGCCTGAAGACGCACACCGGCGTGGCGCTGGCGGGCGTGCTGGCGCGGTAATCGGGGCGCAATTCACCTGAGGTTGTGGGGAATGGTGTTTCAGGTAGGATGATTAATGCCTATTTTTAAGTCCGCCCGCCCCTCCGACGACATTGCCGTTTTGCTGGACCAAGTCGATCCTCAGGCGGACCTTGCACATCGCCATTTGTGGCTGTTGGCGCTGATGCGCTGGATTCGCGGCGATAGCGTCTCGGTCGATCTGGCTTTGAGTCGGGTGATGGTATTGCTGGATGTGCTGCAGGCTCGGCCTGAGCTTTCAGCGCTGGTGCGTGCGTGGTGGTGGCGTTTGCTGGACACAGTGGATGGCAGCATCCTGTTGTCCGACTATGGCTTTGCATCCCGCAGCGCTTTTGTCAGTGAGCTGGTGGAGCGTTTGCACCGCAAATTTCTGCCCTCCTCGCCCGAAACCACCGATGCGGGAGAGTTGTTTTCGCAAGCGCTGCACACCGAATTTGATGCCCGGTGGCTGGCAGCCTTGCCTCCTGAAACGCTGCATCGCTTGGGGCAGTTGTTGGCGGCCCCCGCACCGTCCGCCAGTGGGCGCAATATCAGTCACTGGCAGCACATGTTGATGGAGGCCATTACGTTTTGCACCAGCCAGATTCGCGCCGTCGGTTTTTCTCCGGAGGTGCGTTTGCGCATGAGTGTGCCCGCGCACGATGCGAGCCCATTCCACGAACTATCCGCTGACTGGGATGCTGTGCGTGACGCATGGCTGTCCAAGCAAGGGTTGGATGAAGCTGTACAGCACTTCAAGTTGCGGCTTGAAGCCTGCCGCCAAGCTGCAGCATCGGTGTACGCCCACCTGGATGCCAATGGCATTTCGGTCGATCTGGTGTTTCGTTTGCGCCAGTTGCGCGAGCGGATTTTGCGCATTCGTACCCTGCTGGACTGCTTGCTGCAAGACGATGACCACCGCTACGCCGCGCAGCTGATCGCCCATTTGGCGATGGTTGGGCAAGAGCAGCGCAGCTTGCGTGCGCTGATCAATGCCAATTCGTCATTGCTGTCCGCCAAAGTAGCTGAACGCAACTCTGAGGCAGGTGAGCACTACATTACGCGCAACTGGGCCGAATACAAAACCATGCTGCGCCAGGCGGCCGGTGGTGGGGCCTTCATGGCCCTGACCACGGCCTTGAAGTTTGGTGTGATGGCGCTGGGGTTTTCCGCCTTCTGGTACGGCTTTTGGGCCGGTGTGGTGTATGCGACGAGCTTTGTACTGATTCAACTGCTGCACTTCACCGTCGCCACCAAACAACCCGCTATGACGGCGCCCGCCATGGCCGCCAAGCTCAAGGATATGTCGGCACCCCATGCGGTAGAGGAATTTGCGGACGAGGTGACGAACCTCGTGCGTTCGCAGGTGGCGGCGGTGCTGGGCAACGTGGCGCTGGTGTTCCCATTGGCGATCGCGCTCTCCACCGCGTGGTTTCTGTTTTTTGGCCACGCCCTGATTAGCCATGAGACGGCCGACTACGCTCTGCATTCGATCAGCCTGCTCGGGCCCTCGGCCCTGTTTGCAGCGTTTACCGGCGTGCTGCTCTTTGCGAGCAGCCTGATTGCGGGCTGGGTGGAGAACTGGTTTGTGTTGCACCGGCTGGATTCGGCCTTGCGTTACAACCCGTCCATGACTGCTTGGCTTGGGCTTGCGCGGGCCGACCGCTGGGCCCACTTTTTGCGGCGCAATATCTCCGGTTTTGCGGCCAATATTTCGCTGGGACTCATGCTGGGTCTGGTGCCGCCCATCCTCGGGTTTTTGGGACTGGGGCTGGATGTGCGCCACGTGACCTTGTCGGCCGGTCAATTGGGAATGGCCTGTGCGGCGCTGGGCTGGGGAGTGGTGCAGACGCCAGCCTTTTGGTGGGCGATTGCCTGTCTGCCGGTGATGGGTTTCTTGAACGTGATGGTCAGCTTTTGGCTCGCCTTTCAGGTGGCGCTGCGGGCCCACAATGTGAATGCCGTGGGGCGCCGCGCGGTGTCAGGCGCCATTCGCCAGCGCCTTCGCCAAGAGCCGTTGCGGTTTTTCTGGCCGGCCCGCGAGTCCTGATCGACCTGCGTCAGCGCCCGATCTACAGCGCTGCGCGACGAATCAGCAAAGGCAGCGCGGTATCCACGAGCACCCCATAAGGTGGGCGCAGCAGCGGCGTTGCGTTGATGGGAGGCAGGCGGAAAACAGCTTTGGCATGGCTCAGACGGCGAAAGCCGTCTTGTCCGTGGTAGGCCCCAATGCCGCTGGCACCTACGCCACCAAACGGCAAATCGTCCTGCGCAAAATGCAGCACAGTCCCGTTCACCGTGACGCCACCGGAGGTGGTGGTTTGCAGCACCTTGTCAATGGCGGCTTGCTCCTTGGCAAAGATGTACAGGGCCAAGGGGTGGGGCCGGGCATTGATGTAGGCAATAGCCTCGTCCAGCGTGTGGTACTCCACCACCACCAGGACGGGGCCAAAGATTTCCTCATAGCCCAGAGGCGTTTGGTCGCTCACATGGAACGCCAGCGTGGGGGCCACCTTGCGCCCGGATTCCGGTAACTCCTCGTTGGCCGGGTTAATGCGCTGAATGTGTGCACCGCTGGCCTCGGCTTGGGCGACCCATGCGTTGAGTCGCTGGTATTGCTGTGCATTGATGATCGCGGTGTAGTCCGGGTTGGCCGCCAGTGTGGGGTACATCTTGCGGACCACGGCGGTATAGGCTTTTGCGAATTCATGCGCTTTGCCCTTGGGCACCATCACGTAGTCGGGCGCAATACAGGTTTGACCTGCGTTCAATAGTTTGCCCGTTGCCACGGCGCCTGCGGCGTCAGCCATGACGGCAGAGGCATCGATGATGGCCGGTGACTTGCCGCCCAACTCCAGTGTCACCGGGGTCAGGTGCTCGGCCGCAGCGCGCAGCACATGGCGGCCAATGGCAGTGGAGCCGGTGAACAGCAGGTGGTCAAAGGGCAGCTTGGAGAACGCGACACCAACGCTTGCACCCCCCTGAACGGCAAACACTTGTTCAGCCGTAAAAATCGTGCTGATCATTTCTGCCAGCAGCGCCGAGGTGTGGGGCGTGTGTTCGGAGAGCTTGAGCATGACGCGGTTTCCCGCCGCCAGCGCGGCCGCCAAGCCTGTCAGAACCAGACTGGCGGGGTAGTTCCATGGCGACATGATCCCTATGACGCCGAGCGGCTGGTAGTAAACCTGCGCGGTGGAGGGCTGAAACAGCACATTGGGCTTGCGCTTGTGGGGCTTCATCCACCCTGTCAGATGGGAATGGTTGTGTTTGATGCTCTCCAGTGTGAAGAGAATTTCGGCCATCGCGGTTTCGTGGCGCGAGCGGTTGCCGAAGTCGGTGTTGATCGCTTCAGTGATGCGGTCCTGGTAGGCCACCACGGCGCGTGACAAGCGTTTGAGGTGGTCCTTGCGGGTGGCGGCACTGGGCGGGCCATCACGCAAAAATGAGGCTTCTTGTGCGGTCAACAGCGCCAGCAGATCGAGGGGCTCCGAACTGACTGCCACCGCCAGTTTGACAAGCTTGGGCTTCCTGGGTTTGGCAGCCGGGGCGACCACAGTGCCTGCGCTGGGGGTATCGACAGCCGTTAGTTGAGCGGTGCTGGTGGGCATGGAGAACTCCTGATTTCAGTAACAAGGCAAGGCGTTGGACGCCGCCTGATCGGTTCAATTTTACGGGTGTTGCTGCGCAATAAGCACTCTTGGATGCGGGTTGGAGGCATCTCTCCAAAAGCCGCCGTCACCGCAAAACGATCGAAAAGCTAGGGAAAACACCAATTCCGGTAGTAATGCGCTGTTACCTGATTTCGCGCCCCCTTTCTAAACTGAACCCTCAATCATTCAGGAGATGTTCATGTCCAAAAAAGTTCTTATGCTGTGCGGCGACTACTGCGAAGACTACGAAACGATGGTGCCGTTTCAAACCCTGCTGGCGGTTGGCTACACGGTGCATGCCGTGTGCCCTGATAAAAGTGCCGGTGATTTCGTGATGACTGCGATCCATGACTTTGAGGGTTCGCAAACCTACAGCGAAAAGCCGGGCCACCGTTTCACGCTGAACGCCAACTTTGCGGATGTCAACACCGCCAACTACGATGCCTTGCTGATTCCCGGCGGGCGTGGGCCGGAGTACTTGCGGCTCAACGCGCGTGTGCTGTCCATCACCCAGGAGTTTGCGCACGCGGGCAAGCCCATTGCGGCGGTGTGCCATGGCGCGCAAATACTGACCGCCGTGCCAGGCATCATCCGGGGCAAGCGCATCAGCGCCTACCCCGCCTGCCGCCCCGAGGTGGAGCTGGCTGGCGCCACCTGGGCCAAGATCGCGATTGATGCGGCAGTGACCGATGGCCAATTCGTGACCGCCCCGGCGTGGCCTGCACACCCGGCCTGGCTCGCGCAATTCATGGCATTGCTGGGCACCAAAATATCCCACTAGCCATGCGGGGGCCCCGCGCCTATGCTTGGGGGCCCTGCTTTTCCCGATGTGAAGGAGCCCCGCATGTGCCAGATATTCGTTCGTGCCAACCCGCAAAGTTATGAGGCCACCACGCGCAGCATCCGTTTGCACGGTGTGGTCACCAGTGTGCGACTGGAAAACCTGTTTTGGGACACGCTCGAGGAGATTGGCACCCGGGACGGCATGAACGTGCCGCAACTGCTGTCCAAGCTGTACGACGAACTGCTGGAGCATCGGGGTGATATCCCCAACTTCTCCAGCTTTTTGCGGGTGTGTTGCCAGCGCTACATGGCGCTGCAAGTGAGCGGGAAAATCCCCGCCGACACCCGTATTCCCATCAGCTCGCTGAATGCCAACGCGGTGCTGCGCGTGGTTCACCCTTCGAAACAAACTGAAACAAACCGATACAGCGCAGAGATGACGTAACGACCATGCGCCGGCACCATCACAGTCCTGTTCAACACTCTTTTAATAGGAACTACTGTCATGAAACGCTGGATCAAACGCTCACTTATCGCCCTCTTTGGCGTCACCGTGCTGGTGGCCGGTTTGTCCGCCTGCGGTCACCGCAGCCACGAATTTGGCACCAGCCTGAGTGCCGATGAATACGCGCAAAAGCGCGACAAGATGGTCGACAAGGCTGCCAGCAAGCTGGACTTGAACGACGACCAAAAGAAGCGCCTGGCCACGTTGGGCGACAAGCTCTATGAACAGCGCACAGCGCTCATTGGGCAAACCAAAGACCCGCGCACCGAGATGAAAGCCCTGGTTTCGGGAGATAAGTTTGACAAGGCCCGCGCCCAAACCCTTATCACCGAAAAAACCACCGCGCTGCAAGCCAAGAGCCCCGAGGTGATCGCCGCGCTGGCCGACTTTTATGACAGTCTGAATTCGGCGCAGCAACAGAAGGTGCGTGACTATATGGAAGGGCGCGGCCACTGGTTCAAGCGCGGGTAAAGTCGGGTGCTATGCACCGCATTCTGCTGATTGACGACGACGCGCAACTGGGCCCGCCCCTGGCGGCCTACTTTGCGCGTTTTGACATGGCGCTGGAGTGCGCCCTGCGCCCCAGCACCGGCCTGGAGCGTTTGCGCCAGGGCGGGCTGGACGCCGCCATTCTGGACGTAATGCTGCCCGAGATGGACGGCTTTGCCCTGTGCCGCGCCATCCGCAAAGAAAGCGACATCCCCCTCATCATGCTCACCGCGCGTGGCGAGGTGATGGACCGCGTGGTCGGGCTGGAGCTGGGCGCCGACGACTACGTGCCCAAACCCTTTGAGCCACGCGAGCTGGTGGCCCGGCTGCAAACCGTGCTGCGCCGCCGCGTGGCCGCACCTGCCGCCACCGCGGCGTCTGGCACTGCGACCAATCTGGTGTTTGACGGCCTGGAGATTGACGCCGCCACCCGCAGCGTGCGCCGCCAGGGCGAGCCACTGGAGTTGACCAGCACCGAATTTGACCTGCTGTATTTGCTGGCGCTGAATGCCGGCAAGGTGTTCAGCCGCGATGACATCCTCAACCAGTTGCGCGGCCATGAGGCCGAGCTCTACACCCGCGCAGTGGACATTGTGGTGAGCCGCCTGCGCAAAAAGCTGGAGCCGCTGGACTGCATCAAAACCCTGCGCAATGCGGGTTATACCTTGGCCTTGCGCCCCTTGTCCCCATGAAACAACCATGGCACAGGCGGGTACGCCATACGGTAGCGCATTCACTCAAGGTGCGACTGGTGCTGGTGTTTCTGCTGCTGGCCGGGGCCATGGCATTTACCTTCGTCAGCAGCCTGCAAAAAGCATTTGCCGTTGGCTGGCGCGATGCCGCCCGTCCGTTGCTGATGGACTACGTAGACCATTTGGCTGCCGAAATCACACCTGACCCGAATCGCCCCCCCAGCGTGGAGCGTGCGCGGGCTATTGCCCAACGCCTGCCCCTTACCATTCGCATCGACGGCCCGCAGGTGCAATGGCAGTCGCACCCCAACCAGCCCCGTCCAGAATGGCAACGAGATCAGGTTGGCAGCGAAGACGCTTGGCTTCGTGAGCGCTGGGGTGGCGACAAGGACTGGAGCCGCTTGCTCAGGCGCACCACGGCAGACGGCCATAGCATCGAATTCGGTATCGACGACGGCGCGTTTGATCACCGCTCACGCCTGATGGGCTACACACTGGCTGCCCTGTTGCTGCTCACCCTGTTTGCCTTTTTGTACATACGCCGGTTGTTACGTCCACTGGACGATATTCGTGCCGGCGCGCAGCGCTTTGGCGCGGGAGATTTTGTCCAGCCCATTGCGGTCAAGCGCCCACACCATCCCGATGAACTGGGCGAGTTGGCCACCACCATCAACACCATGGGTGCCGACATCCACCAGATGCTGGAGGCCAAACGCACGCTGCTGCTGGCCATCAGCCACGAGCTGCGCAGCCCGCTGACCCGCGCCCGCCTCAACACCGAGCTGTTGCCCGAAACCCCAGAGCTGCAGCCCAGCCGCGAAGCCCTGCTGCGCGACTTGGCGCTGATGCGCGATCTGGTCACCGACCTGCTGGAGAGCGAGCGCCTGGCCAGCCCGCATGCCGCACTGAACCGCGAGCCAACCGACATCGCCGCGCTGGTGGTCGAGGTGGTGGCCGGGCTGGACGGCGCGCCCGCCGTCACGCTGCTACTGCCCGCCGACCTGCCGCCCATGGCGCTGGACCGCACCCGCTTGCGCCTGCTGCTGCGCAACCTGCTGGACAACGCCCTGCGCCACAGCGAGGGCGCTCCGCAGCCCCCTACCCTCCAGGTGACCCGGCAAGACGATGGCACCGTGAGCATCCGCGTGCGCGACTTTGGCCCCGGCGTGCCGCCACACCAACTGCCCCACCTGGCACAACCCTTTTACCGGCCCGACGCCGCCCGCACCCGCGAAGGCGGCGGTGTGGGGCTGGGCCTGTACCTGTGCAAGCTGGTGGCGCTGGCGCACGGTGGCACGTTCACCGTGCGCAACGCCCAGCCGGGGCTGGAGGTGTGTGTTGTGGTGCCGGTGTTTGCTATATAAACAGGAGCTGGCTGCGCAGTATCTGCGAGGGGTGTGGCCACTTTTCTTGTTTGCATTCTTGGTGGTGACCTCACGCACCCGCCGCGCCAAGCTGCTGGCGGCGTCTGCTCAATGCGAGTCCACAAAGACCGAGGGCAACCAAGGCAATGCTGGCGGGCTCAGGAATGGAGACCATATCGAAGCCTACGACAACGGCTGTTCCTGTGTAGTTGGGGACCGAAATGCCAGCGAAGCCATCGGTGTTGAGTCCGTTGAGAAATTGCAGCGTATCCCCGATGTCGAACGCACCGGGCCGCTCCAGGTTGGCACCATCAAACAAGGGGAGATTAATTTCGAAAAAGACGTCGAAAAAGGACGCTACCTGCACGTTGTTTCCGGCGCGAAGGATGGGGTACTGCGTGCCCGCGACCAGTGTGTCGTTAATGGGCACATTGATCGGGTTGAAAAATGCCGCCAAGGGTTTTCCGGCGGTGAGGTCCCAGTATTCAATATTGTCAAAAGGCGCGTTGGGCTTGATAAACCGCACGATGCCGTCCGCCGCCACGTAATTTGAAGGGCATGGGATGGAGGGGCTGCCATTTTTGAAGGTGTAGTTGCAGCCAATGAGATGGCCAGGAGTTTGGCCGCTCAGGGTATCCACCTTGAGAGCCTGGGCACTCGCGTTGTTCGAAGCCATCGACAGGCCGAGCAATGCACCCAGCAAATAGGCATGAAGGCGTTTCATTTCGGTCTCCTTCTCAAGATTCCATGGACATGCCGGATTGGCGCAACGCAGAGGAAGCATAAACAATGCCAGACCGATGGTTCGCTGGTGGCAGGTCGTCGTTGGGGCGGTAATCGTGCGGTCGGTGTAAACAAACCCGACAAAATCCTCGAATGATCCAAGGGGCGATCGTGTCAAAAGCGGCGTCGGTACCCAAATGCAAAATAGTCTTCTCCGTTGGCACCGTAGTTGTTGATGGTGTCGTAGACGGAGCAGCGGTGGTGCAAGCGCATAAAGTACTCGTCCGATTGCTTGCTGGGGCGTGAAAAAGCCAGCTCAATGATCAGGAACCCCAGTGTTTGACTGCCTCTGCCATGGGTGCCGCGTTCCAGTGAACTCACGCTGCTGGTGTACGAAACGCCCAACGGGCCCAAGCGAAGATCGGTTTGCAGTTTGTCTCTCCAGGGAAAGCTGCTCCAGCGAAGCACCGGGACAACCGCTATTTCCGTCAACGATGCGATGCCGGATTGCTGGCCGATCATTCCATCTATTTCCACGGACATGGGCAGAGTTTGTGAGCGCCAAATAGTTTTGCTTGCCGTAAGCGCAACCATGTACTGGTCCAGGTAGTTGGCCCGCCCCTGTGTCCAGCCAGCGGGTTCGGAATCGTAGTACTGACCGGCATAGGCGCCAATGCTCCAGTCAAATTCCTCGCAGAAGGAGGGCAAGGGACGCATCAACAGCGCCATCAAAAATGCAAATAATAGTTGCCGCAGACCTATGTGACGTTGAACGTTAAGAAAATCGGCATGGCATTGCTTCACTTGCTGCTCCCTCAATGAGTGAAAAGACCGGTCAGCGTCCCATTCAACTTTTTGATTGGAGAGAGTGCTTTGCGAATACACAAAGATAAGCAAGCGCCGGCCGCAGTGAATTAAGAAGTTGCTGACGCACGTCCCGATTGGGCTAGAGTCCCATTTGGCATCCATTTTTTAGACCTTTGCGCCCATGATCACCTTCTACAACCACCTCCACGCCCAGCACCAGGGCAAAGTCGAAATGTTCCGCGGCGCACTGGTGCCGTGTTTTGAAGTGCCGGCGCGCGCCGACCATGTGCTGGCCGAGTTCACCCGGCGCAAGTTCGGTACCGTGCAGCAGCCCGGTTCGTTTGACGACGCGGCACTGGCCCGCATCCACAGCCCGCGCTACCTGAACTTTCTGGCCACTGCCTGGGACCAGTGGGTGGCGCTGGACCCAGCCAATGTGGACAAAGACATATTGCCGTCGGTCTGGCCCACGCGCACGTTCCGCACCGACATCGAGCCGGACAATTTCTCCGCCCGCATGGGGCTGTACTCCTATGACGCGGGCTCGCCCTTCACCGCCGGTACCTGGGTCGCGGCGCGGGCCGGTGCGCACTGCGCCCTGAGCGCGGCGCAGCAGTTGGTGCAGGGCGACCGCGCCGCCT
>CAJASG010000609.1 GCA_903944555.1 uncultured beta proteobacterium | reverse complement strand
GTGTCACTGTCGCCACCAATAGAAACCGCATTACGGACAGCATCCTCAAAGTCTTCGGCCTCCAGGGCGCAAATAATCGCCTCGGGGACTGTTTTCATGCACGACTCGTTGAATTCGTAATCAGGTCGAATTGAATCAACTGTGCGATTCAGGTCATAGCCATAAGTCATTTCTACATGGGATCGAATTGCCTCTGGCGTAGCATCACTGGATGCCAGCCAGATCGCGCAGGACGTAGATGAGCGCCAAACCGTGCAGCACTGTCCCGTCAGCGGCCACCACGAAATCCGTACTGCGCCCCTGAATGTCTTGCAACAAGGGAAGGCCCCGGCCGCAGGCACAAGGGCTGGTGCCCAACACACCAATATCGCCCGTGCGGTAGCGAATGAAAGGAAAGTCATGGGTGGACAGGTGGGTCACCACAATTTCACCAGCCACCCCGGCAGGCTGCACCTGCCCCGCAGCATCGATGATCTCCACCACGATGTCGTCGGCCGTCAGGTGCATGCCCCCGGCTGGGCACTCATGCGCGATGAACCCGGCGTCCCTGCCACCGTAGCCATTGGCCACCTTGCATCCAAATACTTCAGCAATGGTCCTGCGCTGCGTGTCATACAGCCGCTCTGAGGTGACGAATGCAACCTCAATCCCCAGATCATCCATGGGGATGCCGCGCATCCGTGCATGCTGGGCAATATGGGACAAGGCCGATGGGTAGCCAAACAAAATGCGGGGCTTGACGGCGCGAATGGTGTCAATGAACTGGTCCAGCTTGGGGGCGGACATCTCAAACGCCGACAAAAGCCGGGTGCGGAAAACCCGGTCGCGCCATGCCTTGATCCGGTCCTGCTTGCCCAGCTCTATGGGGGAACCCCACACCACAACCTCCGGGTCTCCCACATCCACACCCCACCAGCGTGTCGCGCGCCACTTGGCCGCCACGTCGTGGCTGACACGGTTCTTGCCAATAAAAAACACCAGGGGCTCCCCGGATGACCCGCCGGTATTGAAGCGGGCAAGTCCCCGTGCGTTGGTGGCCTTGAGGGCATCGGTGTTGGTACGGATGAGGGCCTTGGTCAGGAACGGAATCCGGTGCAATTGGTCCGGACTTTGGCCGTCTTGGGGATCCAACCCGATGCGTGTAAACAGGTCTCGGTAGTAGGGCACATGCAAGGCCGCATCCTTCAAGAGCGTGTGCAGGCGTTGCCGCTGCAAAGCCGCCACCCGCTGCGCAGGCCACCACTGGACCTCTTCCATGCTGCGCCGCAGCGCCACGGTGTCATGGCGCTTGACGCGCTCATGCAATGGAAACAAATACGATGAAACCAAAGAGGTGTATAGATCCATGCCAGGCTCTGTTATCCGTGTATTGACTGCTGAACGGCCCGATGGTAGGCATCCATCAAGACGGGCTGGACCTCCGCCCAGGTGTACCGTTTTGATTCTTCCAATCCGGCCTGTGCGCGGGTCCGCCAGACGGCTTCATTGCGCAAGAGGAAAAGGCTGGCTTGCGCCATCGCGTCTGGGTCCGCCGGGGGCACCAGAGAAGCGGTGACGCCATCCTGCGCAAGATAGGGAATGCCACCCACATTGGTACTGACCACCGGCACACCGCTGGCCCACGCTTCCAACAAGGAGTTGGGCATGTTGTCGGCCAGACTCGGGTTGAGCACCAGGTCGGCACTGCGGTACAGAGCGGCCATGGCGTCGCGCTCCAGGCGACCACAGAAGCGGACTGCGCCGTCCAGGCCCAGCGCACGGACCCTCTGGCGCAAGCGCAACGCCTCGGGGCCGCTGCCGGCAATAGAGAGACGTGCCCGAGGAAACTTTTCCTTGACTAACTTAAAGGCATTGATCGCCGTTTCGTTGTCATACAAAACCTCCAGATTGCGCGCCACCAGCAGATGCGGCGCGTCCCCATGGTCCGCCCCATTGGCATCTTCACGTGGATGAAATCGGCTGAGGTCCACGATATTGGGAAGAATCTCGGCCTGCATCTGGTGGCGAAAAAACACCTCTTGCAAAAAACCGGACGGCACCAGCAGTGCACAGGCTCTGCGCAGGGTGAACCGAACCACCCGCCCGGAGCCGCGCAGAAACTCTGCGGCCTCGCCCCCCCGGTAGTTGACGACGACCGCCACCCCCCTGCGGCGCGCCACCCAGACCGCCGGTGCGGCAAACAAGTGCCATGACCAGCCAGAATTGGCCATGATGTGAAAGACGTCACTGCGCCCTGCTGCGCGCCACAGGGTGGACAGGTAAGGCATGAGCCTGAACACCGCACGCACCAAGGGAACCCCACCAATCCACGCGGGTGCATAGGGTGCATTGACTTGCACCAGAGTCACCGCCGCGCCCCCGGTGGTTAACAGCTCCGCCAATTGTTGGGTCTGGTTCGCCATACCGCCCGATGGGGGCGGCAAGGGGCCAATCAAGCCAATGCGCAGTCCAGGACCTTTCATGCACGCCCCGCCAATGCAGCATAAATACCGGTGTAACGTGCCACACTGTGGGTCCAGTTGCGCTGCGTTTCCACAAACTGCCGGCCCGCTTTTTGAATGCCAGGCCATTGCGTGCGGGCCGCCAAAAGATCCACCACCGCGTCCGTCAGCGCCTGAACGTTTCCGGCTTTGAAGAGCACGCCGGTTTCCCCATGTCGAATCAGTTCGTGGTGCCCACCCACATCAGAGGCCACCAGCAGGCGGCCTTGTGCCATGGCTTCGAGCGGCTTGAGAGGGGTCACCAACTCGGTCAGCCGCATGGAGTGTCGGGGATAGACAAGTACGTCCACCAAGTCGTAATAGCGCTTGACCTGGTCGTGCGGTACGCGCCCGCAAAACACAACTCTGTCGGACACGCCCAGGCGTTGGGCCTGTTCTTTCAGGGCCGACTCCTGCGGCCCTCCACCCACCAGCAATACGCATGCCTCGGGTCGCTGCACCAGGATGCCGGGCAGCGCTTGCAACAGCAAGTCCAGCCCCTCATAGGCGTAAAAGGAGCCAATAAAGCCCATGACGCAGCGGTCTTGCAGTCCGAGCTGCGCCGTGAGTTCAGCGTCCGCAGGCGCCCCCGACCCAAAGGCGCCAACATCCACCGCATTGGGAATCACGGTGACTTTGGCGGCAGGAATGCCGCGCCCCACAATGTCGCGGCGCAAGCCTTCGCAGATGGTGAAAACGTGATCGGCGCGCCGCAACGCACGGGTTTCCAGTGCGCGGGTAAAGCGGTAACGTAAGCTGCCTTCCGTGGTTGTTCCGTGGTCTACCGCGGCATCCTCCCAAAAGGCACGGACTTCATACACCACAGGAATGCCCAAACGCTCGCCCACGCGCAACGCAGGCCAAGCATTGAGCACGGGTGAGTGCGCGTGAATGATGTCCGGGCGGACTTTGTCCACCACCGATTCCAACCGACGCTCCAGCGCCCGCATCAGTGCACTCTGCGCGAGCAAAGGCAGGCGCGCGAGCCGTCCGGTGACCACCGGTGTGCGGTAGAAATGCCAGCCATCCACATCTTCCTCATCCACATCACAGCCAATTTGCTTGGGACTGGTGAGGTGGAAAGTCTCCCACCCGAGCTTGCGCTGCTCCCGCAAAATGGACAGCGTGCGGAACGTGTAACCACTGTGCAGCGGAATGGAGTGGTCCAGCACATGGAGGACGCGCAGATTCATGGTGTCACCACCTTCGGTGCAGGCAGGTTGGCATCGACCACCTGGCGCAAAAATGCTTCGAACATCAGCAGCGTCCATAGCGGTGCGCTGTAGTCCCGCGTGCCGGACTGGTGCGCATCCACCAAATGCCGCAAGTAGTCGGGGTTGAACCAGCCCGTGGCCGCCAAGCGCTCGCCCAACACCGCGTCGCGCAATCGCTGCTTGAGTGGGCCGCGAAACCAGCGCGCCAAGGGCACCGAAAAACCCATCTTGGGCCGGTACAAAACATCCTGCGGCAGATACGCCTCCATGGATTTTTTGAAGATGTATTTGCCTTCTTGCCCGCGAATTTTGAGGTGGGACGGAAGCGTGGCCAGCCATTCCACCAGCTCGTGGTCCATCAGCGGTTCGCGCACCTCCAGAGAATGGGCCATGCTGGCCCGGTCAACCTTGGTGTTGATGTCCCCGACCAGGTAAGTTTTCAGATCCAGGTACTGGATGAGGGCCAGTGGGTCGTCGGTACCCGCCTGGAGCGCATGGCGGTTGAAGACCTCTTGCGCCGTGTAACCGGCCAGCTCGCTTTTGAAGTGCGGGCTGAACAGCGCATCGCGCATCGGGTCACGCAGGATCGAGACCGTATGAAAGTAGGCCTCCACCGAGGTGCGGGCCAGCCCCTCAAAGGTTGTTTTGGCGCGGAACATGCGCGGAGCCCAATCGGCCTTGGGATAGAACCGTCCCAACACCCCAAACAGGGGACGGCGCACGGCCAATGGCAGTGTGCCACGCAGATGGTCTTCCAACAGATGCATGCGGTAGCGCCGGTAGCCGCCCAGGGATTCATCGCCGCCATCGCCCGACAGTGCAACCGTGACGTGCTTGCGTGCAAGCTGGCAAACCCGGTAAGTGGGGATGGCAGAGCTGTCCGCATAGGGCTCGTCGTACAGGCGCGCCAGGGTATCGATCAAATCGAAATCATCGCTCTTTACGACTTCCAGATGGTGGCGGGTGTGGTAACGGTCTGCCACCTTTTGCGCGAAATCAGACTCATTGAAGGTGGGGTCGTCAAAGCCAATGGAGCAGGTGTTGACCGGCTCCGGGGAGAGGCCCGCCATGACGGCAACCACGGCGCTGCTGTCCACCCCACCGGACAAAAATGCGCCCAACGGAACTTCGGAAATCATGCGCAAACGAACGGACTCCTTCAAGCGCTGCACCAGTTCGCTCTGGGCTTCCTGCTCAGACACCGGGTTATCCAGACTAAAGCGAACGTCCCAATAGGCCACGGGTTGGGGCATGGGACTTCCCCGCTTAAGCTGGAGCGTGTGGGCGGGTGACAGCTTGCGCGCCTGTTTGAAAATGGTGCGGGGCTCGGCTACATAGCCCAGCGCGAAATACTCTTCCACCGCATGGGGGTCCATCTCACGGGGCAAACCACCGTGGGCCAAAATGGATTTGAGCTCGGAGCCGAACAGCAAGGTCCCGTCATCCAGTAACGCGTAGTACAGGGGTTTGACGCCCATGCGGTCGCGGGCCATAAACAGCGTTTGCTGATTGCGGTCCCACAAGACGAAGGCAAACATGCCACGAAAACGCTTCACGCAATCAGCGCCCCAGGACTCCCAGGCATGGACAATAACTTCGGTGTCACTTTTGGTGTGAAAAACGTGGCCCAACACCTGCAACTCCGCAATCAAGTCCTGGTAGTTGTAGATCTCTCCATTGAAGACCACGACGACGGAGCCATCTTCGTTGAAGAGCGGCTGCTGACCGGTTGCGACATCGATGATGGAAAGGCGCCGATGCCCCAGTCCCAAGCCGGGCTCACGGTGCAGGCAACCCTCATCCGGGCCACGATGGATCTGGGAGTCGTTCATGCGCTGCAGCACAGAGCGACTAACCTCCGCGCTACTGCGGGTATCAAAGATGCCGGTTATGCCGCACATTTCCTATATCCCTAATGCGGTGCAACTGCTGGTCGTACACCTGTTGGTAAGTTGACACCATCGCGCTCATGCTGAAATCCGTCACGGCGCGTTGCCGCGCAGCCTGGCCCATGCGCCGAGCGCGCCCCGGATCGCGGGCCAACGTCACCAATTGACGCGCCATCGCCTGTGAATCGCCCGCCGGGGTGATGAGACCGGTTTCCCCATGGCTCACCAGGTCGGCATTGCCACCGACCGCCGTTGCAACCACCGGTACACCGCTGGCCATGGCTTCCAAAATGGTGTTGGAGATGCCTTCTGCCAATGAGGGCAAGGCAAAGGCGTGCATGCCGCGCATGATGTCTGCCACGTCACTGCGCACGCCAGGCAACCACGCCAGATGGCCCAGCCCCGCCGCCGCCAATACAGCGTCCGCCTGCGCGCGCAGCGGCCCCTCACCCACCATTACCAAGCGCATAGACGCTTTGAGTTCAGGCGCCATCGAAAGGGCCTGTACAAAAGCGTGCGCCAGCATGGTCTGGTCTTTGACTGCTTGCATCCGGCCCACGGTGCCCACCAACCAATGTTGTTCCGGATCAAAGGGGGAGCCAGCAATCGCTTGCGGCCCGGCGGGTGCCGCACGGAAGCGCTCCGTATCGACACCGTTGCACGCCTGCGTGATATTGCCGTGGGGGACGCGAACCTTGTCGTTCAGGTAGTGCGCCAGGTCGCGCGACAAGGCCGTGTAGTGGTGGACAAACGGCCGGTACATGCGCCGGACGCGCTGCAAGGTGATGTTGCTCCCATCGAGGTCACCGATGTCACGCCCGTGCTCGCCGTGAATCCGAACCGGCACACCGGCCGCCCACGCAGGGGCCTGAACTTCCAGCGCAGCAAGGTTGCGGCTGTGCACAATGTGTGGCCGCAATTCCCGGAAAAGTTGGTACAACTTGGCGTACTGCCACACACCGTGACCTGGGGGCTTGTGCAGCGAAATGCACTCCACATCGTTGCGGCGAATGCGGTGTTGAAAATCCGTCACTTCCGTCATGGCCAGAACCGCATGCCGGTACGACGTGGCAGGCATGTGGTTGATCAAATTCACCACCCCGTTTTCCAGCCCGCCGGTGTCAAAGCGGTGCATCACATGCAACACCAAGGGACGCTCGTCATCTTGCATAGGCCGCCTGCGGGGTTCGCTGCGTGCGCCTAGAGACGCCACAGTTTGTAACCCGCGCCTTCGATGGCTCGGCGATCAAACGCGGCCTTCACATCAATAAATGCGCCTCCCTTCACCAGCTTTCGGCCAAAGTCTTCGACGGTCATGGCGGCAAATTCCCGGTGGGCAACCGCCGCCACAATGGCGTCGGCGCGCGGCAGGTCGGACCACTGCAACAAAGACACACCATACTCATGCATGGCCTCTGTCGCGTCTGCCCGAGGGTCGGTTACAAACACGTCAACACCATAGGACTTGAGCTCGTTGATGATGTCAATAACCTTGGAATTTCGCAGGTCCCCACAGTCCTCCTTGAAGGTCAGTCCGAGTATGTTGACTTTGGCACCTTTGACATAACTCCCTGACGCAATCATGTGCTTGATGGTCTGCTCCGCAATGAACTTGCCCATGCCGTCATTGATACGGCGTCCCGCCAGGATGACTTGCGGGTTGTAGCCCAGCATTTCTGCCTTGTGGGTCAGGTAGTAGGGGTCCACCCCGATGCAGTGCCCGCCCACCAGGCC
>CAJASG010000608.1 GCA_903944555.1 uncultured beta proteobacterium | reverse complement strand
GAGGTGTTTTACGCCCGCGCCAAGGAACTGCTGGCCGGGGTGGACGAGGCCGAGGCCGAAATCACCTCGCGCAGTGGTGCGCCGGGCGGGCTGCTGCGCATTAACGCGCCGCTGACCTTCGGTATTTTGCATTTGGCCCCGCTGTGGGGGGTGTTTCGCAGCCAGTACCCCATGGTGACCTTGGACATTACCCTGGCAGACCGCATGGTGGATTTGGTGGACGAGGGCTACGACGTAGCCATTCGCATTGCCACGCTGCCTAGTTCCACTCTGGTCAGTAAGCGCTTGGCCACGACCCGCATGGTGCTGTGTGCCTCACCGCACTACCTGGCAGTGCATGGCGAGCCGGTGCAACCGGCGGAGCTGGCAAGCCATGCGGTCATCTCCTATACCTACTGGTCCACCAAAGACGAGTGGCATTTTGAGGGGCCGCAGGGGCCGGTGAGCGTCAAGACCCAGCCCTGCATCCATACCAACAGCGGCGACACCTGCCGGGCGGCCGCCTTGGCGCACCAGGGCATTATTTTGCAACCCAGCTTTTTGGTGGGGGGCGATCTGGCCTCGGGCACGCTGGTGGAGCTGATGCCGCAGTTTCACTCCATCGACATTGGCATCTATGCCGTGTACCCCACGCGCAAGCATGTGGCGCCCAAGGTGCGGGTGCTGATTGATTTTTTGGTGGACCACTTTGCCCAAACCGGAATGACTTGGTGAGTGGCGCGAGCGCAATGCAATAGCATTGGGGCATGGTGAAGAAGCAGGACCTCAATGACCCGCGCATCCAGCAGCTGATTGAAGACAAGACGCCGCTGGTGGAGAGCATCGCCCGCAATTTGGTGCGGCGCTTGCCAGCGAGCGTTGAATGCAATGACCTGATTCAGGATGGTTTGATGGGGCTGATTGACGCCCTTTTGCGCTGGACCCGCGAAACCGCAGGTGGGCACTTTGACCGCTATGTGGCGCTGCGTGCGCATGGCGCCATGCTGGACGGCCTGCGCGCCATTGACCCCGCACCGCGGCATGTGCGCAGCCAAATGCGCCGCGTCGAAATCGCCATTCAGAAGCTGGGGCACGAGCTGGGGCGCCAACCGTCCGAGCGCGAAGTGGCGCAAGCGATGGGGCTGGCGCTGGTCGACTACCAGCGCATGCTTCAGGATGCGCATGGCTATATGCTGATCTCTCTGGATGACCTGGGGGACGGTACCGACGCCTACCTGGAGCAATGCGCCAGCCGACAAGATGACCCGCTGGTGGTGCTGCAACGGGCTGCGCTACGCCAAGCCTTGGTGGCTTCAATTAGTGCGCTGCCGGAACAGAAAAAAACGGTGCTGCGGCTCTACTACGAAGAAGACCTGCGAATGCATGAGGTTGGTAAAGCCCTTGGCGTGAGTGAGGCACGGGTGTCGCAGCTGCACATGCAAACGATTGCGCAACTGCGCGCCGATATTCTGGGCGGCGAGGTGGCTACTTCAATTTTGAAGCCACGCACTAAACCACGCCCCCCAGCGGCTTCCAGTCCAGCGGTTTAGGCGACAGGCGTCAGCCAGGTGACGCGTACCGGGTCGGCCGCATCTGCGATGTCGTGCGTCACCAGCAGCGCCGGGATGTTGCGCTGGTGCACCAGTCCAAACACCAACTCGCGCATACGCACACGCAAGGGCGCATCGAGCTTGGAAAAGGGCTCATCCAATAGCAATGCTTGTGGTTGCGCGAGCAGGGCGCGCGCCAGTGCGACACGGGCGCGTTGCCCGCCCGACAGCGTGGCGGGGTCGGCGTGGGCGAAATCAATCATTTCTACATCGCGCAAGCCCTGTGCGACCTGGGCCGCGCGCGCGGCCGTGGGGCCAGGGGGCACGGCACACAACAGGTTTTCACGCACCGTCATGTGGGCGAACAGCAGGTCTTCCTGAAACAAAATTCCCACGCGTCGCGCCTGTGTGGGCAACTGGTCAATGCGCTGGCCGTTCAGCAGCACGGTGCCGTCAAACACCAGCCCGGGTGGCAGCGTGCCACACACCGCCGCCAGCACGCTCGACTTGCCAGAGCCACTGGCCCCCATCACGGTGTGCACCACGCCTGCGGGCACTTGCAGGCACAGGCCGCGGACCAGCACGGTGGAGGGGGTCGCCAGGGTCCGGATGTCAATAGTTAGCGTCATGGCGTGGCGTTTGCTGCACCCGGGTTGGCAATGCGGATTTGCCCCTGCGCATCCACCACCACCGGAATGGCAATGAGGGACTCGCCCTCGCACTCACCCGACTCACACACGCCGTCGGCCCAGCGGTAGCGGGCGTAATGCACATTGCAGCTGATGCTGATGTGGGGTTTGAACAGCAGCTGCTCTTGCTTGGCGGCCAGCGGCACGCCAAAGTGGGCGCAGCGGTTGGCATAGACCTTGACCGCGTCGCCACTGCGCAACAGCAGCACGCGAAAGGGCTGTGGGCCGTCTACCGTGTGCATGGTGGCTTGCCCATCGGGCAGTGCGTGGTGATGGCCCAGCACGGTGCCTATGGCGGGGGCATGGGGCAAGTCAAACCAGGGTAGGGGTGCAGGGGCAGTGGACACGGTGGTGGCGCGCTATTCAGAAGTACGGTCAAAGAGTGCCATTGTGCCCACCCACGGCAGGCGTTGGAAACCGCCGGGGGCGCCCCAGCAGTGCCGCCAGCGCAAACACCAGCACCGGTAATAGCCACTGCAAGCCCGCAAAGGCGGCGGTGAGGGCGCGCTGCCCGCCGGCTGCCAGGTTCACCGCCTCGGTGGTCACCGTGGCAAAGCGCCCGGCGCCCACATACAGCGTGGGCAGGTACTGCGCCACGCTCACGGCAAAGCCAATCGCGAAACTGGCGGCCAGCGCGGCGCGCAGCAGCGGCCATTTCACCTGCAGTAAAAACGTCCAATGCCCATGTCCCAGGCTTGCCGCTACCTGGCGCAAGCGCACATCAAACCCGGCGTACGGGCCGTTTAACGCCAGCAGCACATAGGGCAGGCAGGCCAGGGTGTGGGCCAGCCACAGCCCCAGGCCCAAGGTGTCAAGCCCCCACGCCAGCGACAAGCGGTGCAGGCCCACGACCCACAGCACGCCGGGCAGCGCCAGGGGCAGGTACAGCAGTGGTTGAGCACGGGCGCGCCAGGCCGTGGGTGCACACTCCAGCCAGGCCACGGCCCACAGCAGGGCGCACAAGCTGCTGGACGCCCCCAGCCACACCGTCGTCCAAAGGGTAGGGCTGCTGGCCAGCACCGATTGCCATGCCGCCCCGCTCAGGCTCTGTGGCCAGAGCAGGGGGTATGGCCAGTGGCCTGACACACTGCCCACCAGCAAGGCGGCCAGCACGGCGGCGTAGACGCAGGTTAGCAGCCCCAGCCATTTCAGCCCTTGTAGCCCCAGCAGTCCTGGCAGCACCCCCAACGGGTCCGAACGTGTCTTGGCTTGGCTGCGTGCGTTGGATGCGCTTGCCAATGGCGCGGCGCAGGGGTGGGTGCCACGCGTCCAGCGGGTGCGCCACATAGGTGCCTGCGTCGTCCACCACGCCAGTGCAGCACACAGCGCCAGCACCGCGCCCAGCAACCAGGCCGCAGCAGCCCCCTGCGCGTTGGTGGCGGGTTCGGCGTCTTGCAGCCACTGCCACGCCAGTACAGCCAGGGTTGGCGGCGAGGTCGGTCCGATGACCAGCGCCATGTCCACCACCGTCAGGCTGTAGGCCAAAACGGCCAGCATGGGCGCGCTCAGGCGGGGGCGCAGTTGGGGCCAGGCCACGCGCCACCACGCGGCCTGCTGCGAATAGCCCAGCGTGTGGGCCAGACGCAGCTCCTGCTGCAGACGTTTTGCCACATCGGGGCGCTGCAAGTGGGCGGCAGCCACCCACAGCAAAAAGGGAATCTCCTTGAGCACCAGCACCGCCACCAGCCCCAGCCCCCAGGGGTCTTGCGTGGTCGGCCACGGTGGTGGGGCATCAAAGCCGGTGGCCCAGGGCGACAATGCACGCAGCACCCAGCCGCTGGGGGCGAGCAGCGCCACCAGCCCAATCGCAAACGCCGCATGGGGCACCGCCAGCATGGGCGACAGCCCGCGCACCAGCCGCGCCCAAATGGGTTGCGCAAAGCTGGTGGACAGCAGCCATGCCGCACCCGCCACGGCCAGCGCGGTGGAGGCCAGCCCGGTCCACAGGCTCATGGCCAGGGCGCGCAGGGTTTGCGGGTCAGCCGCCAGTGCTTGCCAGCTTGCGCTGTCGACGCCCGCCGCTGCGGCCGCCCACAGGCCCCACACCAGCGGCACGCCGATGGCCGCCAGAAGGAGGGCGGCGATGGTGCGTTGGTGGGTTGATTGCTTGATGGGGTGGTTTGCGGCCATTTTATGCACCAAATAGGCCTCTAAGCCCCGTGGAATGTGCGCAAGCAGCTATCAAATTAATAGCATCTAAGCTTGCTGCAGCGCCCCCGCATAGGCCAGCCCGGCGGCTACACCACCAAAGCGGTCGCCGCTGACCAAGGTTGCGTTGGGCATTGCGGCTTGCAGTGCTTCCATCAGCGGGCGCAGGGCCGAGGAGCCGCCGGTGAGGTAGACCACGTCCACCGCCGCCAGTCCCGATTCCTGCACGCAAGCGCCGGCGCATTGCACCACCTGGGCCAAGGCCTGTTGCAGCGCGTCGGCCATGCCGTCGGCGGTGATGGTGGGGATTAGTGGGCACCGCGGTAAGCCAAACCTATTCGGGCGCTTGCCACCTGCAAGCGCTTATCTCGCGTCCAGAGTGTTGTGCCCGGAGTAAGCCGGGCAGCAGCCAAGAGAT
>CAJASG010000607.1 GCA_903944555.1 uncultured beta proteobacterium | reverse complement strand
GCCAAGCTGGGCGCGCGCTCGGTGGTGGCCGCCACGCTGCGCGCGGTGCAACTGCTGGGCCGCCAGTTTGTGCTGGGCCAGACCATTGACGAAGCCATGGACGAAGCCGCATCGGCCAAACGCAAAATCAAAAACCTGCGCTACAGCTACGACATGCTGGGCGAAGGCGCCCGCACCGATGCCGACGCGCTCAAGTACCTGGCCAGCTACCAGAACGCTATTAAATCGATAGCTGGTCACGCACATTCCACGGGCGCATGTGAGGCAAATGATGGTATTTCCATCAAACTCAGCGCGCTGCACCCACGCTACGAAGATGCGCAGATGGCGCGCGTCATGGCCGAGCTGGTGCCGCGCGTGTGGGGCCTGTGCGAGCAGGCGGCCAAGGCCAATATCAACCTGACCATTGACGCCGAAGAGGTGGACCGTCTGGAGCTGTCACTGGAGGTATTTGAAGCGCTGGCCGCCAAGGTGGCGCAGCATTTCCCGGCCTGGACAGGCTTTGGTCTGGCCATGCAGTCGTACCAGACCCGGGCGCTGGAGTTGATTACCCACGTCACCGAGATTGCCCGCAAGTACCAGATCCGCCTGATGTGCCGATTGGTCAAGGGCGCGTACTGGGATGCCGAGATCAAGCGCGCGCAGGAAGCGGGCCTGCCCGCCTACCCGGTGTTCACCCACAAGCACCATACCGACATTTCCTACCTGGCCTGCGCCAACGCACTGCTGGCGGCGCCCGACGCCATTTACCCCCAATTCGCCACGCACAACGCCGCCACCATCGCCGCGATTTTGCAAATGGGTGCCAAGAGCGGAGCGCCATTCGAGTTGCAACGCCTGCACGGCATGGGCGAGGGGGTGTACCGCGAGGTGTTGAAGAATCCACTGATCGCCTGCCGCGTCTACGCCCCGGTCGGTGCGCACAAAGACCTGCTGGCCTACCTGGTACGCCGCCTGCTGGAAAACGGCGCCAACTCGTCCTTTGTGCACCAGTTGGCCGACGAGTCGGTGGGCATGCAAGAGCTGCTGATCTCGCCGCTGCGCCTGGAGCCAGAGACGAGCCTGGCGCTGCCGCTGGCATTGTTTGGCAGCACGCGCAAAAACAGCGCCGGCCTGGACTTGACGGTCCACACCATGCGCGCCCCGCTGCTGGCCGCTTTGGATACGGTGCAGGTGCCGGTGGTGCCACTTTTTGATGTCAATTTGACCTCAAACGCCCTGCAGACGAGCGTAAGCAGCTATCAAAAGTGGAGCAAAACCGCAGTCACTGAACGTGCCGACATCCTGCGCCGTGCGGCCGACGAACTGGAAAACCAGTTGCCCAAGTTCTGCGCCCTGCTGGTCAAGGAAGCCTTCAAGACCTGGGGCGATGCGGTCTCGGAAGTGCGCGAGGCAGTGGACTTCATGCGCTACTACGCCAATGAGGCCGAGCGCATCATGGCCCCCATCTCCATGCCTGGCCCCACTGGCGAGAGCAACGAGTTGCGCCTGATCGCCCGTGGCCCCTGGGTCTGTATCAGCCCCTGGAACTTCCCCTTGGCCATCTTCATGGGCCAAGTCGCCGCAGCGCTGAGCACGGGCAACACCGTGCTGGCCAAGCCTGCAGAGCAAACCCCCGGCGTGGCGCAGGAAGCGGTAGCCCTGATGCACGCCGCCGGCGTACCCGAAGGCGCGCTGCAACTGATGCACGGCCCCGGTGACAGCGTGGGTGCAGCCCTGGTGGCGGCGCCTGGCGTTGCCGGTGTGGTGTTCACCGGCTCCACCCAGGTTGCCAAGATCATCAACCGAGCCCTGGCCGCCAAAGACGGCGCTATTGTTCCGCTGATCGCCGAGACCGGTGGCATCAACGCCATGCTGGTGGACAGCACCGCACTGCCCGAGCAGGTGGTGG
>CAJASG010000606.1 GCA_903944555.1 uncultured beta proteobacterium | reverse complement strand
GGCTGGTTTAATTTATAAGCCAAATAGGGCTATGACCCTTATAGGATATGCGCAAGAAGCTCCTATATTTATAGCAAAACCAGCATTGCGAACCCCTTACTCTTGCTGCGCTTGCGCCATCTTCTGGCTCTTCCAATACACGTCGTCACCCACCGTGCCGTCCGTGCGATGGCGGTTCAGCACGCGGGACAGCACAAACATCAAATCAGACAGGCGATTCAGGTACTGGCGCGGCGTGTCTTTCAACGCCTCCTCATTGCCCAAGGCCACGACGGCACGCTCGGCACGCCGGGCGACGGTACGGCACACATGGGCCAGTGAGGCGGCGCGGGTGCCTGCAGGCAGAATGAATTCCTGCAGCCGCGGCAGCGCCTCGTTGTGCGCGTCCAGCGCCTCGTCCAGCGCCAGCACGGCCTCAGCTTTCAACAACTCGTAGCCGGGGATCGACAGCTCACCGCCCAGGTTGAACAACTGGTGCTGTATCTCCACCAGCAGGGTGCGCACCCCAGCGGGCATGTCTTCGCACAGCAGCACCCCGATGTGGGAGTTGAGCTCATCCACCTCGCCCATGGCGTGCACGCGCAGGCTGTTTTTGGAAACCCGCGTGTTGTCCCCCAGACCGGTGGTGCCGTTGTCCCCGGTGCGGGTGGCGATTTGTGAGAGGCGATTTCCCATGTTGCAATCCTTGGATCAAAATACGATTATTCCCCAGTGTGCAATCTGCCCGCTGACGACCGCTCTTTTTTGGAACGTATGACATGAACGCACCTGCATCCCCCAGCCACCTGCTGCCCCTGGTACTCCAGCGCGAGGTACCACCGGCACTGCTGGACGCCCTGCATGCGCGCTTTGGCGCGCAACTGTCGTGTGCCATGGTGGTGCGCGAACAGCACGGGCGTGACGAATCTGCATTCACCGTGCCGCCCCCGGCGGCCGTGGTGTTTGCCCAGAATACGCAAGATGTGGCCGATGCCGTGGCGCTGGCTGCCAAATTCAAGGTGCCGGTCATCCCCTTTGGCGTGGGCTCCTCGCTGGAAGGCCACCTGCTGGCAGTGCAAGGCGGCATCAGCCTGGATGTGAGCCGCATGAACCAAGTCCTGCGCATCAACGCAGAAGACTTGACCGTGACGGTGCAGCCCGGCGTCACCCGCACCCAGCTCAACTCAGAGATCAAGTCCACCGGCCTGTTTTTCCCAATCGACCCAGGTGCGGATGCCTCCATTGGTGGCATGGCGGCCACCCGTGCCAGCGGTACCAACGCGGTGCGCTACGGAACCATGCGCGAGAACGTGCTGGCGCTGGAAGTGGTCACCGCCCAAGGCGAAGTCATCCGCACCGGCACCCGGGCCAAGAAATCGTCCGCCGGTTATGACCTGACCCGCCTGATGGTTGGCTCGGAAGGTACGCTGGGCGTCATCACCGAGGTCACCGTCAAGCTCTACCCGCTGCCCGAAGCGGTGATGGCTGCCACCTGCTCATTTGGCAACCTGGCGGACGCGGTGAACACCACGATCCAGATCATCCAGATGGGCGTGCCGATTGCGCGCTGCGAGCTGCTGGACGGCAACACGGTGCGCATTGTCAACGCGCACTCCAAACTCAGCCTGCGCGAAGGCACCATGCTGCTGTTTGAGTTCCACGGCTCGCCCGCCGGCGTGAAGGAGCAGGTCGAAACGGTACAAGACATTACCAATGAATTTGGTGGTGCGGCGTTTGAGTGGGCCGAGACACCCGAAGAGCGCACCCGGCTTTGGACCGCACGGCACAACGCCTACTTCGCCGGTGTGCAGTCCGTGCCCGGCTGCAAGGCCATCACTACTGACACCTGTGTGCCGATTTCAAGGCTGGCCGATGCGCTGCTGGACTCGGTGACCGAGGTGCAGGAGGCCGGCCTGCCCTACTTCATGGTCGGCCACGTGGGC
>CAJASG010000605.1 GCA_903944555.1 uncultured beta proteobacterium | reverse complement strand
TTTCTCGGTGGCAATGTCGTACCGGTAAACCGAGTCGGAGTTGGTGCCGTTGACCCACACCTGGTGGCGTGCCCGGTCCACGTTGAGTGAATACGGTGTGTCGCTGCCCTTGGGGATGAGCGGCAAGTCAAAGCGCGTGAACTCGCCGGTTTTAGGAACGTAGCGTGCGATTTGTGACTCGTTAAACGCCACGATCCACAGGTTGCCATCACGGTCCGCACGCAGGCGTCGAGGTGCCTTAAACGGCGTCTTAATCATGGTCACCGTGCCAGTTTCGGGGTCCACCGAGGCAATCTCGTTGGTGTGCACGCGGGCGATCCATGCTTTGCCGTCGGGGGTCACTTCCATGCCGTAGGGCAGTGGTACGCCTGTGGATTCATGGTCCACTTTGACGTAATTGGCCACCGAAATGCCCCAGCCCAGTAGCTTGAAAATGAAGGGCGTCAGCTTGACGGTGATGCGCTCCATGAGGCTGCGAAAAGGCAGGTCGTACAGCGTGTATTTTTGGGTGCTACGGTCAAACATGCCCACCTGATTGCTCAAGGCCAGTGTGAACCAGACCCGGTCTTTGGCATCGAAGCGCACGGTATGCGGGTAAAAGCCGCTGTCCATGGGGTGCACGCTAAAGGCCTTGGTGGCAGGGTCGAATTCAATCAGGCGACGCTGGTACGACGGGGTGATGAAAATGTGCTTGTCCTTGGGCGACTCGGCCAGCGAATGGATGCCTTGGTAGGTCTCGTGTTTGGGGAAGTCGTGCAAGCGCCCCGCCAGCAGGCCACCCAACTGGTCACCCGGTTGTGGCGGTATTTTGTACACCGTGTATTTGCCGGTTGCGGGGTCAATCTCATACACCCGGTCTTGCAGGTTGTCACCCACATAGACCATGCCGTTGGTGTGCAGCAGCAAATCGTGCATTTGCGACATGCTGTCGCCGATCGGCATTTCACGGATGGTGGCGCTTGCCAAAACCGGTGACCAAGGCGTGCCCTGTGGAACCAAGGATGGGTTGGCGTGAATTTTCTTCCAGTGGGCCTCTAGCAGGGCAGGGATCTTTTCTTGCCCTTCGCTGGACAGACGGGTTCCGTAACGCACCATGCGCTTGATCACGGCCCGCCACTCATCTGCCGAGCGCTCACGGCGCAACAAGGCGCTGCCTTGTTGGTGGCAAAAGTTGCATTGCAGCATGAACTCTTTTTTCAGGTTCTCGTCACCGAAGTCAATGGTGGATGACCATGCGTTGGCGGGCTGTTGCGCGGCCAGTGCGGTGGGGTCTTTCTCGACGGCCATGACCACAGTTTTACCGATGGCGCTGGAAGGCAAAACCTTGTCTTGGTAGCCGGGTTTGCGCAAGCGCACTTGCCAGGGGTGTTCGGCGGCGGGCAGGTCGGTGCGCCCCGCCGCATCGGTGAAACGCGTCAATTCAAAAAAAGCTTGCTGCGGTTTGCCATTGGCGGGGTAGCCATTGTCCGAGGTGTCCACCAGTGCTGCTTTGACAGGCTGGCGGCTCACCATCACGGTAGGCAGCGGTTTGCCATTGACGTCATTGACGGTGATCGTCACCGCGTTGGCCTGCACTGCCAGCAGTCCTGATGTGGTGGCTATCGCCAATGCGGCTTGTGCCAGTCG
>CAJASG010000604.1 GCA_903944555.1 uncultured beta proteobacterium | reverse complement strand
TTTGTGGCCGGCACCATCGCCACCGTGCTGGTCACGCTGTTTGCGCCGGTGGTAGCGGAGTTTGCCGTCAAGCTCGGGCCACCGGAATACTTCATGCTGATGCTGCTGGCCTTCACCACGGTCAGCGCTGTGCTGGGGCAAAGCACCGTGCGCGGCTTGACGGCCCTGTTTATCGGGCTGGCGGCCGGACTGGTTGGCATGGACCAAATCACCGGGCAGGCACGTTACACCGGAGGCGTGCCCGAGTTACTTGACGGGGTAGAGATTGTGCTGGTGGCGGTGGGCCTGTTTGCGGTGGCCGAGGCGCTGCACGCCGTGCTGTTTGAGGGCAAGGTGGTTGAGTCGGAGAACAAAATGGGCCGCGTCAGCATGACCCGTAGCGATTGGCGCCGCTCCATCCCGGCCTGGCTGCGTGGCACCGCCATTGGCGCGCCGTTTGGCTGCATTCCGGCTGGCGGCACGGAGATTCCGACCTTTCTGAGCTACGCGGCCGAGAAGAAGCTGGCCAAAGGCAGTCACAAAGCCGAGTTTGGTGGCAAGGGTGCGATTGAGGGCGTGGCAGGGCCGGAGGCGGCCAACAACGCCACCGTGACGGCGGCTCTGATTCCGTTGCTCACGCTGGGCATTCCGACGTCCAACACCACCGCAATTTTGCTGGGTGCATTTCAAAACTACGGCATTCAGCCGGGCCCGCAGCTCTTTAGCAGTTCGTCGAGTCTGGTGTGGGCGTTGATTGCCTCCCTGTACATCGGCAACGTGATGCTGCTGGTGCTGAACCTGCCGCTGATTGGCCTGTGGGTCAAACTGCTGAAGGTGCCCAAGCCGCAGCTCTACGCCGGTATTCTGATTTTTGCCACGGTGGGGGCCTACGGCATGCGCCAAAGTGCGTTTGATTTGTTTTTGTTGTACGGCATTGGGCTACTCGGGCTGGTGATGCGCCGCTTCAACTTTCCGACCGCCCCCGTGCTGGTAGGCATGATTTTGGGGCCGCTGGCCGAGGCGCAACTGCGCAACGCCATGTCAATTGGAGAGGGTAGCGCAATGGTGTTTTTGCAGCGCCCTATGTCCTTGACGCTGTTGGTGGTCGTGGTGTCGATTCTGGTGGTGCCGCGCTTGCTTAAATCGCGTTCAAGCCAGTTGGCGTAAGGCGACAAGTGGTGAACGGCGTTCGTTAGCGCGTGCGCCGTACCCGCAGCAGTTCGTCCAATATCAGGCAGGCAGCACCGACCGTGATGGCCGCGTCGGCCACGTTGAACGCCGGAAAATGCCAACTGCGCCAGTGGAAGTCCAAAAAGTCGATCACGTAGCCATGCAGCAGGCGGTCGATCACGTTGCCAATGGCGCCGCCCAGAATGCAGGCCATGGCAAAGCTGAACAGGCGCTGGCCGGGGTGCGATTTCAGCATCCAAATAATGACAGCGGCGGCGACAAAACCAATTACGGTGAAAAACCAGCGCTGCCAGCCCCCGGCTCCGGCCAAAAACGAAAACGCAGCACCACTGTTGTGCACCCGCACCACGTTGAAAAAGTGGGTGACATAGGTGCTGTCACCCAGGTGGTAGTAGCCCACGATCAGCACCTTGGTGAACTGGTCCACCATCAGCAGGATGAACGCCAGCCCCAGCCAGTGCAGCATGCCGCTGCCGGAGCCTTTTCCCAGGTTTAGTGTTCGGCCACCGCGTGCCATCAGGCGCAAGTGCGGATTTCGCCCGCACCATCCAGGTTGCTGACGCAGCGTCCGCACAGTGTGGGGTGGGCGGGGGCGGTGCCCACGTCGTCGCAGTAGTGCCAGCAGCGCTCGCATTTGGTGCCATTTGTGGCGCTAGCGCTTATGGATAGTGCGCGACCAGCTACTAAAGTGATAGCGGATGTAATGAACACAAACTTCAAATCGGCGCCCAGGCTTGCCAAGGTGGCCATGTCGTCCTCGTCCACGGTCAGCGTCACTTCGGCCTGCAGCGAGGCGCCCACCTGGCCTGCCGCGCGCAGGGTCTCGATCTCTTTGTTCACCGCTTCGCGGATCTCGCGGATACGCGCCCACTTGCGCAAGAGCGTCTCGTTGGGAGCGTCGAACGCGACAAAGGTGTCCATGAAAATGGAGTCGGCGCTGGCGGCAGGCACCCGGCCCGCAGCGGCCAGCACGCCCCAAGCCTCTTCGGCGGTAAAGCTCAGGAACGGTGCCATCCAGCGCAGCATGGCCTGGGTGATTTGCCACAGCGCGGTTTGCGCCGAGCGGCGGGCCTGCGAATGGGGCGCCGTGGTGTAGAGCCGGTCTTTCAGAATGTCCAGGTAGAACGCACCCAGGTCTTCGCTGCAATAGATTTGCAGTTTGGACACGACGGGGTGGAACTCATAGACCTCGTAGTGCGCCAGGATGTCGGCTTGCAATTGCGCCGCGCGGGCCAGCGCATAGCGGTCGATCTCCAGCAACTGGTCCTCGGGCACCGCATCTTTGGCGGGGTCAAAGTCGCTGACATTGGCCAGCAAAAATTTCAGCGTGTTGCGTACGCGGCGGTAGGTGTCGACCACGCGGGCAAGAATCTTGTCGTCAATGCCCAGGTCACCCGAATAGTCGGTGGACGCGCACCACAGGCGGATGATCTCGGCACCCATCTTGTCGCTCACCTCTTGCGGTGCCACCACATTGCCCATGCTCTTGCTCATCTTGCGGCCCTGGCCGTCCACGGTGAAGCCGTGGGTCAGCAGGCCGCGGTACGGTGCACGCCCGTACATGGCGCAGGCCGTGAGCAGCGAGCTGTGGAACCACCCCCGGTGCTGGTCGTGGCCTTCCAGGTACAGGTCGGCCTCGGGGCCTTGTGCGTGTGCAGCCCCGGCGTGCGAGGTCTTGAGCACGG
>CAJASG010000603.1 GCA_903944555.1 uncultured beta proteobacterium | reverse complement strand
GTAGCGGATCCACCCCTTAGTTTGTGGCGCTAAAGAACCAGATGCCGCTGAGAGGAGTCTATGCGCCTGTTTTACTCAGTAGCACCCAGTCTGTTGCTTGCATGAACGTCGCCAGGTCAGGGGTTTTTTGCAGATGGGCAGCCAACAGGTGCGAGATTGCGATTTCGTTTGGGATGGTGGGCATCTTTTTGATCGCCCTTTGGGTTTAGGTTTTGACAGGGAATAAATGGACAAGATTCTTTCAAGTGATGGCTCCATGCTCTATGGCATGCGATTCATCATGCTGTTTTTTATGTCGACCATATGGCTTTCGTTCGCTGAGAGATTGACGCGCGATACCACCCACTAACTCTGTAGGAACACCCCATGCCCAACACCCGTTCTGCCAATGCCATACGGCTGGAGTTCACGCCCGGCTCGCTGGTTCAAAGCAACCTGTCCGGCGCTGCCTTTACCGACGACTGGCTCTGGGTTGCGGGCGATGAAGCGTGTGGCTTGGACCGGCTGCGCCTGCTTTCTCCCGTGGGTAGCGAGACCCTGCGCTTTGGTGAAGTGCGCGACTTCCCGCTAGCGGACCTGCTGGACCTGCCCGGCGCACCCGATGAAGAGGCTGACCTGGAGGGCATGGCCGTGGCCAACGGCTACCTTTGGGTGGTGGGCTCGCACGGCTTGAAACGCAAAAACGCGAAACCCGACCGGAGCCATGCCGACAACGCCAAGCGCTTGGCCAAGGTAGCGCTGGACGGCAACCGCCGCTTGCTGGCCTGCTTGCCGATTGAGCCCGATACCAATGGCGAGCCCTGCTTGGTGCGCGAAGCCAAAGACGGGCGCCGCGCCTTGCGCCTCAAAGGGGATGCGCAGGACAACCTGCTGACCCGCGCCCTAGCCAACGACCCCCACTTCGGACCCTACATGGCCATTCCCGGCAAAGACAACGGTTTTGACATTGAAGGCCTGGCGATAGACGGCAACCGGTTGCTGCTGGGCCTGCGCGGGCCGGTTCTTCGCGGCTGGTCGGCCTTGATTGAAATCGCCGTCGAGGCCCGGGGCGGCCAGCTCCGACTGATTCCCTTGGACGACAGTGGCGCGATGATGCGCAAGCACTTTTTGCAGCTGGACGGCTTGGGCGTGCGTGACCTGCACTTTTGCGGCGATGACCTCTACATCCTGGCGGGGCCTACGATGGTGCTCAACGGCGACATCCGCATTTTCAAATGGCCTGCAGCGCGCCCGTTCCTAGCCGCCAACCGCGAGCCTGTGCGTTTTGAGTCGGGCCTGACCGAGTCGATCGCGCTGCCGCACGGGCGCGGCACCAACCGCGCCGAAGCCATTTGCAACGTACCACCGGCGCTCTCGGGCGGCAAGGCAAGCTGGCTGGTGCTGTATGACGCGCCGGGTGCTGACCGCAAAGAGGGTGACAACACCGTGTTTGGCGACTTACTCAAACGCAACTAGCCAGGCGCATGGGCCCCCGGCCTGTACCCCGCCTCGCCCGGAGTCCAAGTAAGACCGCAGCCCAAACGAGACCGGAGCAACTTAAGCCGACCCAGCCCCAGCCAACACCGCAAAGGTCGGCGCCACGCGAAGCGGCACAGTCACCGGCCCGTCGTTTACCAACTCCACCGCCATGTCCGCCGCAAATATGCCGGTTTCCACGATAGGGTGCACCAACCGGGCCTGCGCCACACAATAGTCGTACAGTCGGCGCCCCTCGTCGGGTGCAGCCGCACCCTTGAAGCTGGGCCGGTTGCCACC
>CAJASG010000602.1 GCA_903944555.1 uncultured beta proteobacterium | reverse complement strand
GGCAATGACACTCGACGGCAAGTTGGTGGTGGCCATCTCCAGTCGCGCCCTATTTGACTTTGAAGAAGAAAACGAAATCTTCGAGCAAGGCGACGACCGCGCCTACATGCAGTTGCAGCGCGACCGCCTGGACATTCCGGCCAAGCCCGGAGTGGCCTTCTCCTTGGTGCAAAAGTTACTCGCCTTCAACGAGACCCCGTCGCAACGGGTGGAAGTGGTCATCCTCTCCCGCAACGACCCGGTCAGCGGCCTGCGGGTGATGAAGTCGGCGGCGCACTACGCGCTGCCCATCATCCGCTGCTCCTTCACGCGCGGCGAGGCGCCGTGGCGCTACCTGCGCCCGCTGCACGCCAACCTGTTTTTAAGCACCCACCTGAGCGACGTGCGCGCCGCGCTGGCAGCGGGCGTGCCCGCCGCGCAGGTCTACCCGCACAGCGCCCATGCCAGCGACGCCAATCCAGGCGAAGTGCGCATTGCCTTTGACGGCGACGCGGTGCTGTTCAGCGACGAAGCCGAGCGCGTCTACCAAGCCCAAGGGCTGGGCGCGTTTCAGCAGCATGAGATCGACAAGGCCGCGCAACCCCTGCCGGACGGCCCATTCAAGCCGCTGCTGGTAGCGCTGCACCGCATGCAGCAGGCCAAAATCCCGCACATGCGCATCCGCACCGCGCTGGTCACCGCCCGCAGCGCCCCGGCGCATGAGCGCGCCATCCGCACCCTGATGGACTGGAACATCGAGATCGACCAGGCCATGTTCCTGGGCGGGCTGGACAAGGGGGAGTTTTTGCGCGAATTCGAGCCCGACTTCTTCTTTGACGACCAGACCGGTCACATCGAATCGGCCGCACGGCATGTGCCCAGCGGCCATGTGGCCAGCGGCATAAGTAACAGCGCGTAAAGACGGCGACGGCCGGTAGGCCGGACAGACGCATGGGGCGTTGGAACGGGAGACGCACCCACCCCAAACCCGCCGCACCTTCCACCCTCCAGCGCACCACACCATGAATCCTGCCCTCGCGAACATTCCCCCGCTGAGTCGCCGCACCGCACTGCAAGTGACAGCGGCGTCGCTGTTCAGTTGGGGAGCTGCGGGCCGCGGCCATGCCCAAGGCGCTGGCAGCAGCCCGACCGGCACTGCCGACCTGTGGCGCGCCGTCTCCCGCGTGGGCTACGGCCCAAGCGCGGCCTTGTTGCGCACCGTGCAGGCCGCCGCCAGCCCCCGCGCGTGGGCCGTGCAACAAATTGACCTGGCGTTTACGGCCAGCCAATCACCACCACGTCTGGCGGCCGATCTGACCGACTTCAACGCCCCCTTGCCGCGCATCTTTGAAGGCGCCCGGGCCGAGCGCGAAGCGCGGGCCAAGACCAAAGCCACAGCAGGTTCTGACACCAACACGGCAGCCTCTAGGCGTATGGACTTTTCAGGCCCACGGGCGCCGGAGCACTTCAGCAAAACCATGGAACAGCAGGCGGCCGTGTGGCGCCTGACCAGCAGCAGCCAGCCGGAGCTGGAAAACCCCTTGCTGGCGCGCATGACCGAATTTTGGTTCAACCACCTGAACGTGTACGTGGGCAAAGGTGCCGTGCGCCCGTTTACCGGCCATTACGTGGTGAACGTGGCCCGCGCCCACGCCTTGGGCCGCTTTGAAGACCTGCTGCTGGCCAGCGCCCGCCACCCTGCCATGCTGCTGTACCTGGACCAGGCCCGCAGCGTGGCGAACGGAACGCGTGGGCCACAGGGCAGCACCCGCGGCTTGAACGAGAACTACGCCCGCGAACTGATGGAGCTGCACACGCTGGGGGTAGATGGCGGCTACACCCAGGACGACGTGCGCGAGTTGGCCCGCGTGTTAACCGGCTGGACCGTCGCGCCCGACGATGCCTCCGGTTTTCAGTGCGTGGCGCGCCTGCACGACAACGGCACCAAGCGGGTGATGGGCAAAACCTTCCCGGCAGGCGCACTGAGCGGCGAGCGCGAGGGCGAAGAGGCCATTCGCCTGCTGGCGAGCCACCCCAGCACCGCGCGGCGCGTGTGCCTGCGTCTGGCCCAGTTTTTTGTAGCGGACACGCCCTCTGCGGCACTGGTGAAGACCTTGAGCCAGACCTTTTTGGCAACCCAGGGGGACATCAAGGCCGTGATGCGCGCCCTGCTGCAGTCGGCCGAGTTCTGGAGCACCGAGAGCCGCCTGTTCAAGACGCCCATGGACTTCGCCTGCTCGGCATTAGCCGCAACCCATCATGCAAGAGAGCGGGATACCAGTGGCCGCGCAAGCCCCATTTCAGACCAAGGGGCCGACCGGCGCAGCCTGGTGTTGACTTTGGGCTTTTTATCCAATGCCGGGCAGCCCCTGCACGGCTGGCAAACCCCGGACGGCTACCCATTTTCTGCCGCCACCTGGCTGGTGCCGGAGGCCCTGACCCGGCGCGCTGACTATGCCCTGGCGCTGGCACGCCAAACCCCTGCACTGGACTTTATGTGGCCCTTCCTAGGCGAGGCCACCCGCAACGCCATTGCCCAGGAGAAGCCCGCTTTGCAGGCGGGCTTGATGCTGGCCAGCCCCGACTTCATGGCCAAATAGCCTAGCCAAAAAAGCAAAAAGACTCAACGATTCCACGCCATAAGCCCACCGTTAGAGCCCACATCTATGCCCACAGCCCCCCACCATCCCCCAGCAAGCCCGGCCACGCCCACCCGCCGCCAACTGCTGCAAGTACTGGCCGCCAGCAGCAGTTTCTGGGCGGCACCGGCGCTCTGGGCACAGTCCGAAAACGCTATCAAATCTGGAGCTGGTCGCGCATATTCCACGGGGGCTACAGGCACATTTGGCACTGAAAGTCGGCTGATCGTCGTGTTTCTGCGTGGTGCCTATGACGGCCTGTCTGCCCTGGTGCCCCATGGCGATACGAACTACTACGCCCTGCGCCCCTCGATTGCCATCGCGGCGCCCGATGGCACGGCGCAAACGGCCTTGCAGCTCGACACCACCTTTGGCCTGCACCCGGCACTGGCGGGTTTGCTGCCACTATGGCAACAAGGTGTACTGGGCGCCATACCGTGCGCAGGCTCGCCCGATCCGACCCGCTCGCACTTCGATGCACAACACCACTGGGAGCTGGGCGTGCCGGGCAAAAGCAGCAGCGGCAATGGCTGGCTGAACACCATGGCAGCGCTGCGCGGCGCCCCAAGTGGTAGCAAGCCGATGGCCGTCGGCGTGGGCGAGGCCAACCCGTTGATTTTGGCGGGCGCGTCCCCAGTGCAATTGGTGCCCAAAGGCCAGGCGGCGACCCGCCAAGGTGCGGTGGGCGACCCGCGCACGCGCGAGGCACTGATGAAGCTCTACGCCGGGCAAGACAGCCTGTCACAGGCGTTTCGCAACGGTGCGGATAGCCGCATGCAAACCGCCCAAACCCTCAGCGCCGGGATGGACAGCGCACAAATGCTGGCTGCCAACAACGGCGCGGGCACCCCTCAGGGCCTGTTGCTGGACGCGCAGCACCTGGGCACCTTGATGCGTCAGGACCGCAACCTGCGCCTGGGATTTTTGTCGGCAGGCGGTTGGGACACCCACGCCAACCAGGGCGCGTTGAGCGGCAGCCTGGCCAACAACCTGGGGAACCTGGCAAGCGCACTGGTTCAGCTGCGCCGGGATTTTTCGCAGCCCAACGACGTGGTCTTGGTGTGCAGCGAGTTTGGCCGCACCAGTGCGGAAAACGGCACGCGCGGCACCGACCATGGCCATGG
>CAJASG010000601.1 GCA_903944555.1 uncultured beta proteobacterium | reverse complement strand
GGATACCCGCGCCAAGTATCTACAAGCCGGAAGTGTGGTGGAAGAGGCAGCCCTCGACCAATACTCTTTCATAAGAGATTCTTACCTTCAGCGGCAGCGCAACCGCGTCTACGACGGCAATCCACCGGACGAAGACATGGAATCTGCTCCCTGATTCAAGCACCACCACACGAGCACACAGGAATTACATCTCCGATAGATAATGCCGATACTGGAGTGAACTACGAAATGAACATGAAACGGGATTTTTTGCGTCGTGTGCTGGGAGCCAGTGTGTTGGTGCTGGGTCTTGGCGCAGGTGTTGCCGCCTATGCCGAGGATGAGGCTCCGGACGCTTTGATCAAGCGCCTGTCCAGTGATGTTCTTGAAACGATTAAAAGTGACAAGTCCATCCGCACCGGCGAGCTCGCGCGCGTGGTGGCTCTGGTGGATGCGCGCATCATGCCGAATGTCAATTTTCAGCGTATGACCGCGTCTGCGGTAGGTCCCGCTTGGCGGCAGGCGACTCCCGAGCAAAAAGCGCAACTGCAGGATGAGTTCAAGATACTGCTGGTACGCACCTACGCAGGAGCCCTGGCGCAAGTCACGGACCAAACCATTGCCATGAAACCCATGCGCTCGGCCCCTGACGACAAGGAAGTGGTCGTGCGTACCGAGATCAAGGGCCGCGGGGACCCGATCCAGTTGGATTACCGTCTGGAAAAAACACCTGGCCAGGGCGCAGGGTGGAGAATTTACAACCTCAATGTGCTGGGTGTCTGGCTGGTAGAAACCTACAAGAGCCAGTTTGCACAGGAAATCAATGCCAAAGGTCTGGATGGTCTGATTGCCACCTTGGCCGAACGCAACAAAGCCAACGCCAAGAAAGGTTAATGTGCTGAGTCTTCCTGCAATTTTGACCCAAGAACACGCGCGAGCCTGTCTGGCGCAACTGACAGCGGGCCTGCGTGGCGAAGAGACGCAGGTCGTTGTGGACGCCGCCCTCTTGCGCAGCTTTGATTCGTCTGCACTGGCGGTCTTGCTGGAGTTGCGACGCGAGTGTGCCCGCGCTGGCAAACGTTTTGGTGTGCGCGGTCTGCCGGATCGATTGCGGGACTTGGCCTCTTTGTACGGGATTGAGGGATTGCTGCCCAGCGTCTGACCTTCGTCCGCGTAAAATGGCGGCACCCCATGCCCGCTATCTCCTTTAAATCCGTTTCCAAAGCCTATCCGTCACCCCGCGGACCCAAAGGCAGTACCTTCCTTGCATTAGACGGCGTCAGCCTCGATATTGAAGAGGGTGAGTTCTTTGGCTTGCTCGGCCCCAATGGCGCCGGCAAGACCACCATGATCAGCATCCTGGCGGGCCTGACCCGCGCCAACAGCGGCAGCGTCAGCGTGTTGGGCAGCGATGTGCAAAAGGACTTTGCCGCCGCTCGTCGCAAGCTCGGCGTGGTGCCGCAAGAGCTGGTGTTTGACCCCTTTTTCAATGTGCGCGAGGCCTTGCGCATCCAGTCCGGCTACTTTGGTGTCAAGAACAACGATGCCTGGATTGATGAACTCCTTGAGAGTCTGGGCCTAGCCGACAAAGCGAATGCCAATATGCGCCAGCTCTCGGGTGGCATGAAGCGCCGCGTGCTGGTCGCCCAGGCCTTGGTCCATAAGCCACCCGTCATCGTGCTGGACGAACCCACGGCCGGTGTCGATGTTGAGTTGCGCCAGACACTGTGGCAGTTCATTGCCAAGCTGAACAAGCAGGGCAGCACGGTGCTGCTGACCACCCATTATTTGGAAGAGGCGGAAGCCTTGTGCGGGCGCATCGCCATGCTCAAGACTGGTCGCATCGTGGCGTTGGACCACACCAGTGAATTGCTGAAAGCGGCATCGAGCAACGTTTTGCGATTCAAGGTGGACGGGAATTTGCCCGGAGTACTGGCGGCCCAAGCGCGCATTACTGGGCGCATTGTGCAATTCCCGGCGCACGACGCGCTGGAAATTGAGCGCTATTTGTCTGCGGTGCGTGAAGCAGGTTTAACCGCGCAGGATGTGGAAATTCGCAAGGCTGATCTGGAAGATGTGTTCCTTGATGTCATGACCAAGAACAAAGATTCAGTGCATGGAGTATCCGCATGACCGGCTGGAAAGCGCTGCTGTACAAAGAGGTTTTGCGGTTCTGGCGGGTCGCGTTTCAGACCATCGCCGGTCCGGTGTTGACTGCCATGCTTTACCTGCTGATTTTTGGCCACGCACTCGAAGCCCACGTCAAGGTCTATGACCAGGTCAGCTACACCGCATTTTTGGTGCCGGGTCTGGCGATGATGAGTATTTTGCAGAACGCGTTTGCCAATAGTTCGTCCTCTCTGATCATGAGCAAGGTCATGGGAAATCTGGTGTTTTTGTTGCTCACGCCTCTGTCCTATATGCACTGGTTCGTGGCCTACGTCGGCGCTGCTGTGATTCGGGGTTTGGTGGTCGGCGTGGGCGTGTTCGCCGTGTCCGCCTTGTTCACCGACGTCAGTTTCGTGGCTCCGCTGTGGATTGTGATTTTTTCCGTAATGGGCGCGGCGCTCATGGGCACGCTGGGCTTGATTGCCGGCCTGTGGGCGGAAAAGTTTGACCAGTTGGCTGCGTTCCAAAACTTTGTCGTCATGCCTATGACGTTTTTGAGTGGCGTGTTCTATTCCATCCATTCCCTGCCCGCGTTCTGGCAGAGCGTGAGCCACTTCAACCCGTTTTTCTACATGATTGACGGATTCAGGTACGGTTTTTTCGGTGTCAGTGATGTTTCACCCTGGTTAAGTCTGGGGGTGGTCGGTATCGCGCTGGCTTTGGTCAGTGCGGTGGCCATCCAACTGCTGCGCACGGGTTACAAAATCCGCAGTTAACTCCTTTTTTGAATTTTTTTGCTAGATTTCCATGACTGCTGACGAACTCCACTCCCTCATCACCGCCGGGCTGCCCTGTGAACATTGCGAAACAGAAGGTGACGGCCGCCACTGGTATGCCACGATCGTTTCAACGATGTTTGAGGGCAAGCGCCTTATTCAGCGCCACCAACAGGTCTACGCCACGATGGGCGGGCGCATGCAGACCGACGAAGTGCACGCACTGTCCATGAAAACATTTACCCCCGCTGAGTGGGCCAAGCAGTCGGTCTGAACCAGCGAACAACGTACTATTTATGGATAAATTACTCATTCGTGGCGGCCGCCAATTGTCTGGTGAAGTGCAGATATCCGGGGCCAAGAACGCCACCTTGCCCGAACTGTGCGCAGCGCTGCTTACGGCAGAGCCCGTGACCTTGCACAACGTACCCCGCCTGCAGGATGTGGCGACCATGCTCAAGCTGATTCGCAACATGGGCGTTCAGGTCGATCAGCTGCCCAATGGCACCGTGCGTGTCGATGCTGGCAAGTTGAGCTCTCCCGAAGCACCCTACGAGTTGGTTAAAACCATGCGCGCCTCGGTGCTGGCCTTGGGGCCTTTGCTGGCCCGCTTTGGCGAAGCCACTGTGTCCCTGCCCGGTGGCTGCGCCATCGGCTCACGTCCGGTGGACCAGCATCTGAAAGGTCTAGCCGCCATGGGCGCCGAGATTGTGGTCGAGCACGGCTACATGATTGCCAAAATTGCCAATGGCCGCACCCGTCTGAAGGGCGCGCGCATCGCCACCGACATGGTCACAGTCACCGGCACTGAGAATTTCCTGATGGCAGCCGCGCTGGCCGAAGGTGAAACCATTCTGGAAAATGCGGCGCAAGAGCCCGAGATTCCCGATCTGGCCGAAATGCTGATCCAGATGGGCGCCAAGATCGAAGGCCACGGCACCAGTCGCATCCGTATTCAGGGCGTGGAAGCCTTGCACGGTTGCACGCACCAGGTGGTGGCCGACCGCATTGAGGCCGGAACCTTCCTGTGCGCGGTAGCGGCCACGGGGGGCGATGTGTTTCTCAAACACGGCCGCTTTGACCACCTTGAGGCGGTGATCGAAAAACTGCGTGACGCCGGTGCGACGGTGACCGCTGTGGACGGCGGCATCCGCGTGCAGTCCCAAGGTCGTTTGAAGGCGCAGAGCTTTCGCACCACAGAGTACCCCGGTTTTCCGACCGACAT
>CAJASG010000600.1 GCA_903944555.1 uncultured beta proteobacterium | reverse complement strand
CACGGTCGCATCTGGCGACCTGAGCCAGCCGTTTGAGGTGAGTGGCAGCAATGAAACAGCGATGCTGCTGCACTCTTTGAAAGACATGCAGCAGCAACTCATCAAGGTCGTGTCTCAGGTGCGCGTAGGTGCCGACGGTGTTGCATCTGCCAGTTTGGGCATTGAGCAAAGTGACCATGACCTGTCTTCGCGGACCGAAAGCCAGGCGGCGTCTCTGGAACAAACCACCGCAGCCGTGCACGACCTCAGCAGCAAGATCAAACAAAACGCGAACAATGCCCAAAAAGCAAATCAATTGGCGATGAACGCATCCTCCATCGCTACGCGGGGCGGTGAAGTAGTCGCCGAGGTTGTTGAGACCATGCGGGGTATCAATGATTCGTCCAACAAGATTTCCGACATCATTCAGGTCATTGACGGCATTGCATTTCAGACCAATATTCTGGCACTCAATGCAGCGGTTGAAGCGGCCCGTGCCGGTGAACAAGGGCGCGGTTTTGCGGTGGTGGCCAGCGAAGTGCGCTCTTTGGCAGGCCGATCTGCCGAAGCCGCCAGAGAGATCAAAGCCCTGATTAATGCGAGCGTCGAGCGGGTTGAGCGCGGCACCGTATTGGTCGACCACGCCGGCACAACCATGACAGAGGTGGTGGGCAGCATTCGCCAAGTCACCGAGATCATGGGCGAAATCAGTATCGACAGCAATGAGCAAAGCGAAGGCGTTTCACAGCTGGGTGAGGCAGTAACGCTGATGGACCGCATGACGCAACAAAATGCCGAGCTGGTGGAAGAGATGGCCGCCGCCGCGGGCAGCCTCAAGCTGCAGGCCGATGATCTTGTGACGACTGTTGCAATTTTCAAGCTGGATTCCAACTAATCCCAACCACACCTCTTTGCCACGAGAGTTGCGGCAGAGGGATACGGTTGCGCGGAAATACCCCGTTAATTCCCCTTTATTTTTGGTATGACCGAATTGGCCGTTGGCCATACTTGGTGCATCCATTTATCCAGAAGGGGGGATTTCCATGCAAATCAACCGCAGCAACAGCCTGAATTTGCTTTTCCCGCCGGTCCCCCCCCAGCCGAGCGCCACAAAACCAGCGTCTCCGACGGCTCCCCCGGTCATCAACCGCCCCGCTACACCGTTGACGTCGACCGCAGTCGTTGCGCCTGCTGCACCGAAAGAAAGCGGCGTCATCTACACCGGCGCAGGTAGCGCAGCGGTACAGGCACCCGATGCCGAGGCCCCCGACCTTGACAACATGACGCTCGCAAACCAGCTTGAGCTGGGGCGCAACAGAGGTGTATTCACCAAAATCACCCTCAGCAAAGACGGTGTGCTGGTGAGCAAGCCCCACACAGACCAGGGCGCGAGCGCGTCCGGGTTCGCAACCTCCGCCGCTGCCACGATCAAAGATTTTGAAGAAGGCATCGCGTCCATGCGCAAGCACTCGCCAGACCTGGCGGACAAAGCCCACAGCGGTCTGGCAGGCAAATTTCGCAGCTTGCAGCAGCTAACGGCCAAGCTCAACGTATTTGCCTGATACCGTTCAACGAGCGCCGCTTACGTGCCCGGCGTCCTAGGGTAGAGGCGCTGGGGCCTTACTGCATTGCCGCTGCGATGGTGCTTTGTAACTGCCCGTTTTTTTTCAACTTTTCCAACGCCGCATCAAAACGCGCCAGCGCGTCGCGCTTGTTCATGGCTTTTGAAAAGGCCAGATGTAGAGGGTCGCGCGCCAGCGGTTTGGGAAGAACAGAAAACTCATTGCGGTGGGCGCGCAACTCCGCAACGCTATCCACCACCCCCAAAAAACCAGCGTTGCCATTGCCGATAAACGCCGCATCCAACCGGCCCGCGAGCAATTTACGCAGTCGCCCCGATTGCCCCACATCGCGCTCGACTGTGAACAAGCCCTCCGCAATGGCTTGGTCAACTTCATCACCATAGCTTGCACCCAACACGCCGCCAATGACTTTACCCTTCAAATCCTCCAGCTTGCCAAAGGCAAAAGAGTTGGATTTCAGGGTGACAATTTGAATATCATCATCAAAAATTGGTTTGGAAAAATCGAAATTCTTGGCGCGCTCCTGGTTGAAGGAAACGCCTAAAACGCCCCCCTCCGCACGTACCGCAAGCGCGTAGGCCCGTTTCCAGGGAGATAGCTTCACCACGTACGTGTCCCCCGTCAACAACTCAGCGCGGGCCAAAACTGCGGGCAGCACCCCTGCGGGCTTTCCGTCCTTCAGATGCACCACCGGGGAGTAGCTGTCATCCCCAAAAACCACCAATGTCTCAGCCTGCAGCACTGTGCTCGCACCAATCAACAAAAACACAAAAAGAAAATGACGGTAATTCATCTTTAATTCCTTGTCTCCGCGATGGCTTAGTGGGGGTTGGAGTCCATCGTACAAGCTTTGCGATATATTGCAACGAAATCGAACGTGTCCGCATGGAGGCACATGCCATGGGAAATCACATGCCTCTTGGACTCCTGAAACGATATCTTTTTTCGCTGCGTACCGTCGTTGTGTTCGCAGTGTTGGCGGGCGTTGTTCTATCCAGCGTATTGGCCTACCTTGACTTTGCGTCCCGTGCCCGCCAGGAACACATTGCCAACCTTGAAGTGGAATTGGGGCGACTGGCAACCCTGACCGCTTTGGCCATGCGAGAACCCATCTGGCAGTTTTCTCCCGAACAGGCTGAATCGATTCTGGATTCAGTTTTCATCAATCCGGACATCCTCTCGGTGGAGGTCAAAGACCACGAGGATCAGGTATTTGCGCGACGAATACGCGCCGCACTGCCAAACGATTTGTCCCCCGATCAATCCATCAGTGCAACCCAAGCCATCAGACGCGATGGTGCCCTGGTGGGCCATATCAGCGTTGTCATGTCGACGGCCGGGTACCTGGCCAAACTCGACGCCGCACGCGCCCAGTACATTCGCACGACATCCATTGTGTTGGCGGGCTCACTTGTGATTATCTTGATGGCATTGCAGTGGGGTCTGGTGCATCCGGTGCGCCGATTGGTGGCATCGTCCACCCTGATTGCGCAGGGACAACTGGACACACCCATTCCACTGGTTTACTCGACCGAACTGGACACTCTGGCGGGCGCCCTGGAGTCCACCCGCTTGGCCTTGCTCGCATTGTTTGCCGACGTCAAGTCGCGCAACCAGTCGCTCGCCGACGCCAATGAACACCTGGAGCAGCGCGTGGCGGACCGCACGCATTCACTTGAAACGGCCCTCGTTTCCTTGCAGCGGGCGCAGGATGAAATCATCCAGACAGAAAAACTAGCATCCCTGGGCCGCGTGGTTGCCGGGGTGGCCCATGAACTCAACACTCCGATTGGCAATGCACTGGTCGTAGCAACGACCATTGCTGCCCACCTGGAAACCCTTCAAAAGGAGATCACCGGTGGCACCTTGCGGCGATCCACACTGGCCTTGGTGACGGAACAATCGCTGGAAGGAATTGCAATTTTTGTGAGCAACGTGCAACGTGCGGCACAGCTGATCAGTAACTTCAAACAAGTTGCGATTGATCAGACCAGTGACCAGCGCCGCGTGTTCGACCTCGCGCAGGTGAGCGCCGATGTTCTGAGCATGGTAGGCCCGGCCATTCGTAAGGCCAACTGTGAACTGGTTACCGAAATGGAGGCAGACGTACGGTGCGACAGCTTTCCTGGGGCCTATGGCCAGGTGCTAAGCAACCTGGTGATGAATGCCGCCTTGCACGGGTACCCCGATGATGCCGGTGGGCGCATTTGGATACGCACCCAACGGGTCTCCCTGGACGAGGTCAGCCTGACGGTGCGCGACGAGGGAAAAGGCATGAACGATGAGGTGCGTCAACGTATTTTTGACCCGTTCTTCACCACCCGGCTTGGGGCTGGCGGATCGGGGCTGGGAATGAACATCGTGCATGGCATCGTGACCCGCGCGCTGGACGGCGCGGTCACAGTCAAGAGCGCGCCGGGACAGGGCGCAGAGGTCACCGTCAGGTTCGCAAGTGTTGCGCTGTAGCACTCCAGCGTGCCGCAGGGTACTGACAGCCTCTGTGTTTAGTTCGAATCCAGTACAAAAATCCTGCTCGAATGTAAAAAAGGTGGCGCTATTGATGCCGGCGCCACACTAACGCAAATGCCCGCCGGTAGCGGGCAAGTGCCCATCCAGAGTCGGACGCACTGCAGTTAAAAAATTGCTGAGCGACTCGGGCAGTACCGCCCCCTTACGCCAAGCCAGCCCTACATCCAGCGGTGGCAGAGGATGAACCAAGGGCCGCGCCTCAATGCGATCGCCCTCCAGTGACCAGGGGCGGTACAGCATATCGGGCAACACCGAACAGCCAGCACCAGTCGCCACCAAGCTGCGAACCGCCTCCACCGAGGAGGTTCGAATCAACACTTTGGGATCGGTACCACCTGCATTCCAGAGCGCAGTGGTGGAATCACCCAATTCATCGACTTGCAGCAATATCAAAGACTGCTTAGCGAGTTCCGCCGCTTCTATGCGATCGTCTTCAGCTAGGCGATGGTTCACGGGACACCACACGCGCCAACCCGAACGCAGAATAGTTTCGGTTGCCAAGGCACGGTAATTTTGCAGTTGTGAGACAACGATCAACGCAACATCCAGCTCGCCACTAACCAGCAAGTGCTCAAGGTAGTCGCGCCGGTCTTCAGTGATCTGCACCTGAATACGCGGAAAAACGCGACGAAAGCGGTCCAGCAAAAACGGCAGATAGTACCCGACCATCAAGCTAGTCACGCCAATATTGAGGTTACCGGTCACTGTATGGGGGCGCGAGGCCAGGGCATCGCGTGCGTTGCGCATAGCCACCTCAATTTGGTGGGCATGGCGCAAGAACTGGTGGCCAGCATGGGTCAATGACATACCACGGGCCCGGCGCTCAAACAACAAGGTTCCCAAGTCAGCCTCAATCTGGGCAATAGCTGCAGACACCACCGATTGCGAGACGCCCAACTCATGAATAGCCGCGGAAATAGAGCCTGCTTCAGCGACCGCTATGAAATACCGAATGCTCTTAAAAGATGTACTCATATCGTCATTTCGTGATTTCAGGCACTTTTTTGGCTCTTTTAGAGGGTAAACCCGACAATGCACCTTTTTAGAACCTAGGGTTAACCACTAAACAACCGCAATTTGGTGCAAGGTTTCTGTTTTCCCGATGGATTGTATTGCCACAGGGGTATGGTTAAGCAAAGGGGCAATACCTAAGATACCAGCAGGCCCGCACAAGCGCGCCACAACGAACCCACGTCAGGAGCCTATTTATGTCACAGACCCGCGCACTACTCACCGGTTTGCTGGCGGTTGCCGCCGCCGTATCCAGCTTCGCAGCCCCTCCCAAGGCCATCGGCAAAGGCGAAGGCCAGCTCAATATCATTGCCTGGGCGGGCTATATCGAACGAGGCACCACCGTCAAAGAATACGACTGGACCACCGAATTCGAAAAATCATCTGGCTGCAAAGTCAACGTCAAGACTGCTGCCACTTCGGATGAGATGGTGTCACTGATGAAAGCCGGCGGCTACGATCTGGTAACCGCCTCGGGCGATGCCAGCGGACGTCTGATCGCCTCCAAACTGGTGCAGGAAGTCGACGTGGGTCTGGTGCCCAGCTACAAAAATGTGGACAAGCGCCTGCAAAACGCCGTCTGGCACACCGTTGACGGCAAACACTACGGCGTACCGTACCAGTCAGGCCCCAACGTGCTGATGTACAACACCGATGTATTCAAGAAAGCACCCGATTCCTGGGCCGTCGTTTTTGAAGAGCAAAACCTGCCCGATGGCAAGTCCAACAAAGGCCGTGTACAGGCCTTTGACGGCGCAATCTACATTGCCGACGCAGCGCTGTACCTCATGACAAAAAATCCTGCGCTGGGCATCAAGGACCCCTATGAGTTGAATGAAAAACAATACGCAGCGGTGCTGGAGTTGCTGCGTGCCCAGAAGAAGCTGACCCACCGCTACTGGCACGATGCCACGGTGCAAATGAACGACTTCAAGAACGAAGGTATCGTTGCCTCCGGCTCTTGGGGCTTTATGGTGAATTCGCTCAAAGGCGAAAAGAAACCAATTGCCTCGGTAATCCCCAAAGAAGGCGCCACTGGCTGGGCTGACACCACCATGCTGCACACGAACGCAAAAAATGTGAACTGCGCTTACCAGTGGATGGAGCACCAGCTCAGCGACAAACTGCAAGCCCCATTGGCCGAGTGGTTTGGCACGGTTCCAGTCACACCCGGTGCTTGCAAAGCCAAAGCCCCAGGTGGCAGCGATTTCTGCAAGATCAACGGTTACGCGGACTTGGACAAAATTAAATTCTGGAAAACGCCCCAAGCCAAATGCACGACCCAAGGCACCTGTGTTCCTTACGCCAAGTGGGCAATGGACTACATCGCCATCATGGGCGGCCGTTAATAGTGACCCACGCCAAATAAGGAAAACATGCCAGTCGCTATCGAGTTTCAACAAGTATCCCGGCACTACGGTGAGGTCAAAGCGCTCGACAGCGTGAGCTTCACCGTGGAGGAAGGCGAGTTTTTTTCCATGCTAGGGCCATCGGGCTCGGGGAAAACCACCTCGCTGCGACTGATGGCGGGCTTTGAGCAGCCCACCAGCGGCAGCCTGACCTTGATGGGCAAAGAGGCTTCTGGCACACCACCCTATGAGCGCGATGTGAACACCGTGTTTCAGGACTACGCCCTGTTTCCGCACATGAGTGTGCTGGACAACGTGGCGTACGGCTTGATGGTTAAAAAAGTCGGCAAGGCCGAGCGCCATGCCAAGGCCCGCGAAGCCTTGGCCATGGTCGCCCTGCCCGACCACGCCGAGCGCACGCCGGCCCAACTCTCTGGCGGGCAACGCCAGCGCGTGGCTTTGGCCCGCGCACTGGTCAACCGGCCCCGTATTTTGCTGCTGGACGAACCGCTGGGCGCACTGGACATGAAACTGCGCGAGCAAATGCAGGTGGAGCTCAAAGTGCTGCACCGCAAGCTCGGCATTACCTTTGTGTATGTCACGCACGACCAGGGCGAGGCCCTGTCCATGTCGGACCGCATTGCCGTTTTCAACCACGGCAAGATTGAACAAATAGCCACGCCGCGTGCGCTGTACCACCAGCCCCGCACCCGCTTTGTGGCGGACTTTGTGGGCAGCTCCAACGTGATCGACACCGCACTGGCGCAGACCATCACCGGACGGGCGCAGGCCTTTGCCGTGCGCCAGGAAAACATCGCGGTGATGACACTCGGCGGTAGTGCCAAAGAAGGCAT